>DATIOB010000231.1:0-1642 GCA_035473605.1 Conexibacter sp. | reverse complement strand
CAGCGCGAGTTCGCCGAGACCGGCTTCTCCGTCGACGTCGCGCCGCAGCGTCAGCAGCAGCGCCAGGGCAACGGCAGCAACGCCGCCGGCGGCGGTCGCAACCGGCGTCGGCGCGGCCGCGGCGGTGCCGGTGGCGGCGCGCAGGGCGGTGGCGGCCAGCAGGGCGGCGGCGCCTCCTCGCGCGGCGGCTCCTACGGCGGCGGCTCCTCGCGTGGCGGCTCGTCCGCCTCGCGCAGCGGCTCCTCGCGCGGTGGCTCCGGCGGTTCCGGCGGCAGCTCGCGCGGCAGCAGCGGCTCCTCGCGCGGCAGCAGCTCGCGCAGCGGGCGCTAGCCGACACGCCTGACGGCCGCTTCGGCGGCCGCCGGTCATCCGGCGAAGGTCGCCGGCTCGCGCGGCAGCCGCCGCGGCGCGAAGCGGCTCTCCAGCAGGGCTGGCGTCACACGCTCGCCCGGCTCGGCGAGCCCGAGGCTGACCGCCATCCAGCCGAGCGCGTCGGCCGGCTCCCAGCCGCGCTCGGCGTGCAGGTCCTCCAGCGTCACCGCGCCGTGGCGCTTGGCGAGCCGTCTGCCGTCAGGCGCGAGCACGAGCGGCACGTGCGCGTACGACGGCGCCGGCAGCCCGAGCAGCCGCTGCAGCAGCAGCTGCCGCGGCGTCGAGTCGAGCAGGTCGTCGCCGCGCACGACCTCGCCGATCCCCTGCTCGCCGTCGTCGACGACGACCGCGAGGTTGTACGCCGGCGTGTCGTCGCCTCTCCACAGCACGAGGTCGTCGACGACGCCCTCGACGCGGCCGTGGAGCCGGTCCTCGAAGGCGACCCGCTCGGCGCGCGCGTCGAGCCGCCACGCCGGCGTGCGGCCGGACGCCTCGCGCTCGGCCCGCTGCGCGGCCGTCAGCTCGCGGCAGGTGCCGGGGTAAGCGCCCTCGGGCAGTGGTCCGTGCGCCGCCGAGGCCGCCTCGCGGATCTCCGCGCGGGTGCACCAGCAGGGGTAGACGCGCTGCTCGCCGCGCAGCTGCTCCAGCGCGGCGCGGTACAGCTCGCGCCGTTCCGACTGACGCTCGACCGGCCCGTCCCAGTCGAGCCCGAGCGCGGCGATGTCGGCGAGCTGACGCTGCTCGTGCTCGCGCCGCGAGCGGCCGGGGTCGAGATCCTCGATCCGCACGAGGAAGCGCGCCTCGGCGCGCCGCGCGAACAGCCAGGCCAGCAGCGCGGTGCGCAGGTTGCCGACGTGCAGCGTGCCGCTCGGGCTGGGAGCGAAACGGCCGTCCTGCGGGCTGCGCCCTTGGACGGATTGCGAGAACTCGCCGGAGGCTCCTTCTCGCGGCCTCACGCGTCGTCCGCCGCCGCCGCCGCCCCGCCGCGGCCTTCGCCGCCCGCGAACCGGGCCGCCCCGTCGAGCGCCTCGTGCTGGAGCGCGACGAGGCCGTGGCGCAGCTCGTTCTGCAGCGCCTCCTCCACCGGCAGATCGTGCTGCTCGTACGCCGAGAGGCGGTCGTGGCGCATGCACAGCTGAGGGAAGCGCGCCAGCTCGCGCGCGAGCGCCTCGGCGGCGGTGCGCGCCTCGCCGGGCGGCACGACGAGCGTCGCCAGTCCGATCGCGAGCGCCTCCTTCGCGCTCACCGGACGGCCGGTGAGGATCAGGTC
>DATIOB010000230.1:0-15151 GCA_035473605.1 Conexibacter sp. | reverse complement strand
GCTCCGACGGCGCAGCAGGCTGTTCGGCGGCCGTGCCGGAGATCGTCATCGCCTGCCGCGAGGCGAGCTTGACGCCGCCGGCCTCGTCGGCGAAGACGCCCTCGCGCTTGAGCTTGGAGACGGTCGTGGCGACCGTCGGCTTGGCGATCTTGGTGACCGAGGCGATCTCGGCGACCGAGACGCCGGGACGCTCCTCGACCAGCTTCACGATCGCGTCGCGGTTGGCGCCGCGCGGCGCGCGCTCGCCGTCGCCCTCGGCGCGCTTCGGCGCGCTCGGCGCGGCGGCGGCCCGTCTGCGCGCCGGAGCGCCGTTGCGCGGCGCTCTGCGGCGCGCGGGCGCCGGGATCGCCGTCGGCAGCTCGGCGCGCGCGAGCAGCGCCGCCTTCGCCGCCTCGAGCTGGTCGATCTCGGCGATGAGCGGTCGCAGCTCCGCCAGGCGCGTCTCTATCTCCTGCTTGAGGCGGGGGAGCAGCAACTCGGTCATCGGGAGGAACCTCCGGCGGCAGGGGACGTCAGACGGCCCCCATGCTAGGTCAAGCAGCGGCCGGGAGCATCAGCGGCCGTCGCGCTCGGACAGCAGCGTTCTGAGGTCGGCGGCGAGCGCGGCCGGGTCGAACGCCTGGCCGGCGCTGATCTTGCCCGCGAGCCGTCCCTGCGCGTCGACCAGCCAGACGACGGCGGTGTGCGCGCTGTCGGGGTTGCCGGCGACCTGCGGCGCGGCGTAGAAGCCTCTCCAGGCCGGCGTGAGCTGCTGCTCGCTGCCGATCAGGTAGTGGAAGTTCTCGGGCTGCCGCTGCCGTCTGAGCCACGTGCGGACGGCCTCGGCGGTGTCGTGGCGCGGGTCGACGCTGACGGCGACGACGGCGACGTCTGCCGCCTGTGGCCCCAGCTCCTCCAGCGACTGGCGCAGCTCCTGCCCGATCAGCGGGCAGACGTCGGGGCAGTTGGTGAAGAGGAAGGTGACGAGGTAGGGCCGGCCTCTCAGCGTCGCGGTGTCGAGCGGCCGCTCGCTGCGCGCGTCGGTCAGCACCATCCGCGGCGCCGCTCTGCCGGCGAGCCCTTCCGGCAGCGTCCCCGCGGCGGCGAAGCGGCCTGAGCCGTCCCCGCCCTCGCCGGAGGCGTCGTCGCCGCTCGATCCGCAGCCGGCCGCGACCAGCGCGCCCAGCGCCAACGCCAGCAGCAGCGCGAGCGCACGCGTCATGTCGAGACCGCCGACAGCAGCCACAGGCCGAGGCAGGTGAAGCCGACCATCACGACGAGCATCCAGTACTGCGAGCGGACCGCCTCACGCGCATCACGGTAGAGCGTCAGCGCGCGGTCGTGCGCGAGCATCAGGCCGGCGACGTGGCCGGCGACCAGCGCCGCGACCTGCACGTACCAGATGCTCGCCGCCGACAGGACGGTGTAGTCGACGGTCGCGGTGGCGGTGCCGAACAGGTCGGAGCCGTCGCCGAGCGGGTCGGAGACGAGGTAGGCGAGCGACTGCCCCTGGAAGACGAGCAGCGAGTAGTAGTGCGCGAGCAGGTAGCCGAACGCGATCGGCACGAGCGTGTGCGCGAAGCGCTGCGCCAGCTCGCCGGTCGAGTGGTCGCCGCCGACCGTGCGCATCCCCGCGACGCCCATCCGGTAGAAGAGGCCGACCAGCACGATCGCGCCGAGCAGCCCGATCGTCGCGGTCAGCTCGGCGGTGACGGTGACGCCGAAGCCGAGGTCGCCGAAGAGATCCTGCAGCGGCTCGGCGATCGACGTCCACAGCTCGCCGTTGGAGGCGCCGTCGAAGGTCGTCGTGCCGATCATCACGGCAGTCAGCGCGATCGTCCCGGGGACGGCGGCGTCGAGCTTCGGCAGGCCCGACAGCAGCGGCCGCGTCGCGACCTGGCCGTCGCGCAGCTCCAGCGGCGCGATCCGCGAGAAGAGCTCGAACAGGACCGCGAAGCCGTCGGCGCGCGAGCGCCACCGCTCGATCCCGAACAGCCCCATCCCGACCAGCTGCACGAGCGCGTAGACGAGCGCCAGCACTGCCAGCGTCGACGGCACGTCGCGGTCGACGTAGACCAGCTCCAGCCAGCCGAAGCCGGCGACGCCGAGCACCGCCGGCCAGCGCCCGAGCCGTTCCGGGTAGGTCAGCCGCGGGCGCAACGGCGGAGCGTCCGCGCCGCGCACGGCGCGCAGCGCCCAGCGGCCGGCGCGCGCGACCGCGAACCACGGGTCGACGGCGCGCCAGACGTCGCCGAGGACGACGCTCACGACCGGCACCCCGACCCACACCAGCACGTAGATCGCGGTCGGCGCGAGGTTGGCGGTCGCGACCTCGGTGCCGGCGAGACCGGCGTAGACCACGACGGCGAAGGCGGCGACGCCGAGCGCCCCCGCGAGCACGCGCAGCGCGAGCGGGACGGCGAACCGCCGCGTCGCGCTCGCGCGCTCCAGCCGCGGCTGCGGCCACAGCAGGCTCAGCGCGGCGAAGGAGACGATCAGCACGACCGCCGCGACCCACGCGAACAGCCACTGCGGGATCGGCAGGTCGGTGCGACCGACGAGGCCGTGCGCCTGCGCGCCGGCCGGCAGCGCCGCCCCGATCAGGAGCAGCGCCGCGGCGAGGGCGAGACAGGTCCGCGCGCGCTGCGCGGACCGCGGTTCAGACAGGCTCGTGCTCCGGCTCCGAGGCAAGGTCCGAAGCGTACGCGTCGTCGTCGACGCGCAGCGCGCGGATCACCGAGAAGATCAGGATCAGCGTCATCACGACGGCGCTGCCGACGCACCACTGGCAGATCGCTTCGATCGTGAATATCTCGCGGTACGTCAGGTACATCGAGAAGGCGAAGCCGATGATCGCCATCCCGGCCGTGGCGAGCCGCGCCAGCTCGCCGCGCACCAGCAGGGTGCCGAGGATGCCGACGTAACCGATCAGGCCGAGCAGCGGGACCGGCACGCCCGCGAGCTTCGCCCACTCCGAGTTCTGCACCTTCTCGCAGCCGTGCCCGACCGCGCAGATCGGGTCGAAGCCGCGGTAATGGATGTAGGTCAGGTAGCCCGCGATGCCGACCCCGATCAGAGTCAGGACCAGCAGCGTGCGGTGGAGCAGGCGATCGCTCATCGAATCATCTCTCGTTGAGCAGTCTGTCGATCGGCTCCGACAGCGTCTCGAACGTCACGCCCTGCTCGGTGTCGACCGGCTCCAGCGTGCCGCCCGTTCTGCCGACGACGAAGGAGGGCGTGCCGCTGAGGCCGTAGCCCTGCCACTCGGTCTGCGCGTCGGTGATCGCTCTCTGGACCTCGGGGCTGGCGCGGTCCTCGAACGCTCTCTGCACGTCGAGGCCTCTGACGCCGCCGCCGATCTCTCTGAGGAAGTCGTCGGTGACGTAGCCCGTGTTCTCCGCACCCTGGTTGGTGTAGAAGAGGTGGACGAAGTCCCACAGTCTGTTCTGCTGGCCAGCGGCTGCGGCCATCTGCGCGGCGCGCGTCGAGTCGGTCCCGAGGAAGGCGACGTCGCGGAAGACGAGCTTCACTCTGCCGTCCTTGACGTAGTTCTCGATGATGCTCGGCAGGGCCGTGTCGGAGGCGTCCTTGCAGTACGGGCACTGCAGGTCACCGAACTCGACCAGCGTGATCGGCGCTCTCGGGTCGCCGAGCTCGGCGCCTCTCTGCGGGATGCCCGCGAGCAGCGCGGCCGTGTCGTTGGCACCGGCGACCGACTCGCCCGCTCTTCTGGTCGGGCCGTCGTCGCCGCCACCGCCGGTGGCGATCACGATCACGACGATGATCGCCGCGGCGAGCGCAGCGGCGCCGCCGAGCTGGAACAGCCGTCTGCGCTGTTTCGCCTTGGCGGCTTCAGCACGCTCGCGCTCCTGCCGCTCGGCCCGCTGCGTCGCGCGACGCTCTCTTCTGGTGCCGCTGGTGTCCGCCATTGCGTCGTGTCCTCGTTCTCCGTTTTGCAGCAAACGGGGCGTCCGCCCCGCCCCCGTGGGTTGATGTGATCGACCGCTCGCCCCGTGGACCCGCCTCGCGGGCCCAGGGGCGATGGTAACGGCGATTGATGATCGGGGTGCGACCTTAGGTGGGGATCAAGAGCCCCGTTCGTGGGCGCGACCGCGTCACCTCAGCGCGCCTTGAAGCTCCACGAGCCGGTCTGCACGTGGCCGTCGGATGCGACCGCGCGCCAGCGCGCGGTGTACGAGCCGGCGGCGAGCTTGCGCGAGAAGCTCGCCGCGATCGTCGCGCCGCGCGGCCCGCTGCTCGCGGGCGTGACGCGGGTGGAGCCGCGGTAGATGTCGATCTTGCCGGTCGTCAGCCGCTGCGCGAAGGTGACCGCGACGCGCTTGACGTTGCTCGTCGTGCGCCCGGCGGCCGGCGTCCGGCTGACCACGCCCGAGTGGGCGGCGCGCGCCTGTGCGCGCGTGCTCGACCCGTGCGCGCTCTCGGCCGCCGCCAATCTCAGCGTCGGCGCCGGCGTGTCGGCGTCGGCCGTGCCGGTCCAGCGCACGACGGTGCCGTTCGAGTAGGTCTGCAGCGCCGGGAAGGCGAGCACATCGCCGGCCTTGCCCGGCAGCTTCACGGAGATGCGGAACTCGCGGAACTGACCGGGCGCGATCCGCCCGAGGCCCTTGCGCGTGCCGGTCCAGGTGATCGAGCCGACCTCGCTCGTGACGGGGCCGTCGTCGGTCTGCAGCGGTCTGTCGAGCTTGCGTCGCACGACCTGCGCGCGCCAGCCGGCCTGCGGCTCGTAGGAGACCGACTGGAAGCCGGCTGGGAAGCCGAGTCTGACCTTCGTCGTCGCCGCTCTGTCGTCCTCGTTGGGGACACGCACGCTCAGCACCTGGTAGCTGTCGGCGGGGACGCTGCGGGGGTTGACGGTGACGTGCGCCTGCGCCGCCGACGGCAGCGCGAGGAGGGTGGTGGCGGCCGCGGCCGCGAGCGTGATGCGGGTGCGCATTCGAGCTTCTTTCGAGAGTGGTGGGATCGTCGTCATGCGCCGGCGGCTCTCTTGCGGCGGAGCGCGACCAGCAGGGCGGCGGCGCCGAGCAGCAGGCCGACGACACCGGCGGCGAGGCCGGCGTAGGCGAGCCCCTTGGAGGCGGCGTCGTCTTCGGCGTAGAAGAGCTGCGCGACATCGCCCTGCGGATCGCCGGCGGCCTGCGGGTCGGAGGGGCGGCCGATGCCGTTGTCCTGCTCGGCTCCCTGCACCTCGCCGGCGCCGTGGCCGGCCCCGGCGCCCTCGCCCTGACCGGCCGGGGCGACGACCTCGACCTGCGCCGCCGGCGTCTCGGAGTCGGGCGCGCCGATCCAGCGCACGACCTCGCCGCCGGCGTAGGTCTGGAGCGCCTTGAAGGTCAGCTCGCCGCCGACCCTGTCGGGGACCTGGACCGAGATCGGGAAGTCCTGGAAGGCGCCGGGCGGGATCTCGCCGCCGCTCCAGACGATCCGCGAGACCTGCTCGGAGATCGGGCCGTTCTCGGTCTCGATCGGCGTCGAGAGCTGTTCGCGCACCACCCTCACCTGCCAGCCGGGGACCGGCTCGAAGGAGGCGGCGACGAAGCCGGGCGGCAGCTTCAGGTCGACGCCCGTCGTCGGCTTGTCGTCGCGCTCGTTGGGCACGCGCACGTCGAGCACCGTGTAGCTGCCGGCCGGCGCCGTCTTCGGCACGACCGAGACGTGCGCGGCGGCGGTCGCCGGCAGCACGGCGGCCAGCGCCACCGCCAGCGCGGCGGCCGCGCTCTTCGCGATGCGGTTCATCGGATCGGAACCTCCACTCTTGTCGTGTACTCGTCGAAGTCGGAGATGCGCACGGCGACGCGCACCGTCCAGTCGCCGGGGACGCCGAGGTCGGCGTCGGCGACGTAGTGACCGGGCCCGGCGCGGTCGGCGGGGATCGACAGCGGGCCGATCCCGCGGTCGGCCTGCGTCGCCGACAGCGTCACCTCTCTGGCGCCGTCGAACTGGCTGCCGTCGCGCTCGTTCAGCAGATAGACGTGCAGCTCGTTTGCGCCGACCGCCGCCGGGTCGACCGTCACCTGCAGCTGCAGCGGGCCGAGCGCGGTCGTCGTGTCGAACGGTCCCGACTGCTGCGCGATCGACGGCGCGTAGGCGGCCAGCGCGGCGGTCGCCGCGAGCGCGCCGACGATCAGCAGCAGCTCGGCCCGCAGCGTGCGCCGCAGCAGCACTCCCGCCGCGGCCGGCGGCTGGGCGGCAGCGGCGACGGCGCGCAGCCGCGGCAGCACCCGCCGCCGCTGCACGACGCCGAGCGCGATCAGTGCCAGCAGCAGCACGAGCTTGATCGCGACCGCGCGGCCGAACGGCGTGTCGAACAGGTGCGCGACCGTCCGCACCTCGACGACGCTCTGCACCAGTCCGCTCGCCACGAGCGCGATCACGGCCCCCAGCGCCAGCGGCGAGAAGCGCGTCAGCACCGCCGCCAGCAGGCGGCTGCGGTCGCCCCGCTCCGGCAGCGCGCGCGTCGCCGCCGGCAGCGCCAGCAGCAGCGTCGCCAGCCCGCCGGCCCAGAGGCTCATCGCGGCGACGTGGACGACGTTGGCCGGCAGCAGCAGCCACGTCGGCGACTGCACCGAGGCATGGCCGCCGAGCGCCGGCAGCAGGGCGAGGAAGATCAGCGGCGGCGCGAAGGCGGCGAGCGCGATCGGGTCGTGCGAGCGCGTGTCGCGCCGCGCCGCGCCGTCGCCGTCGGGCAGCGCCAGCGCCGCGGCGAGCGCGACCAGCAGCCACGCCGCGACGGCGAACCCCCAGACGGTCCCGAAGCGGGTCCCGAGCGTCTCGCGCACGATCGCCGGTCTGAGCGCGTCGAACGCCGAGATGCCGGCCGCCTCGGCGCCTTGGAGGACGACGGCGGCGGCGGCGCTGAGCAGCCCGGCGAACGCCGCCCACAACATCAGCGCGCGGTGGCGACGGGCGAAGGCGCGCGTCGCCGCGGCGCCCGGCGCGACCACGGCGGCGGCCCGCTCCCACACCAGCAGCAGGAAGGCGAGCGCGCCGAGCGCGACCGCGATCGCGCCGAACTGGAGGCCGCGCGCGACGCCGAAGGCGGCGTCGGTGACCGGCCCGGTTCTCTGCCCGCCGAGCAGCTCGGCGACGGTGCTGCCGGCGACGCCGGCTCTGCCGATCGAGAAGACGAGACCGCCGGAGACGACGTGCGCGTCGGCCGAGACGACGCGGTAGGTGGCGGTGTAGCTGCCGTCGGGGAGGTCGTCGCGCAGATGCACGGCGATCTCGTCTCCGCTCCCGCCGGGATGGAAGGCGTCGCCGGAGTCGACCCGTCTGCCGCTCGCGTCGAAGACGCGCACGGCGCCGAAGTTGCCCTCGACCGCCTCGTCGAAGCGGAAGACGACCTCCTCCGGCTGCGCTCTCAGGACGGCGCCGCGCTGCGGCACGCTCTCCTGCAGCGTCGCGTGCGCGAACGCCTGCGCGGGCGTCAGCAGCGCCAGCGCCAGCACGAGCGCGAGCAGTCGCTTCACCACGCGTCCGGCTCCTGGTCGGACGCCTGCTTCGGCGGCGCGCCGCGCCGCCGCCGCACGACGACGACCGCGCCGCCGAGCAGCGCCACCAACACGACGAGCGAGACGATCGCCGCGACCGGGAACGAGCCGTCGTCCTGCTCGCCGACCCACCACAGCGTGCCGGTGATCGACGCCGGCTGGGCCCCGACCGCGATCGGCACCGCGTAGTCGAAGACCTTCGTTCTGACCGCCTCGTCTCTGACCTGCGGCGCGACCCCTCTCGCCATCCAGTGCATGCGATGGTCGTGCCACTCGAAGCGGCCGGTTCTGTCTCTCACGACCCAGTCGGGCGCCGCGCGCGGGTTTCTGCGCACTCCGGCCGGGACCGGGACGTTCGCGTAGCGCTCGTCGTTGAGGTAGTAGGCGGTCGAGTTCCTGTTGACGGCGACGGTGCCGTCGGCGTCGATGCGCGCGTACGGCTCTCTGTTGTAGCCGTAGATCGTGACCGTCTCGCCCGTGCGGTTGTCGAGCTCGAAGCGGTCGTCGTAGTTGAGCACCTCGACGCGCAGGCCGCTCGTCGCCGGGTCGACACCCCGGAGGACGGAGCGGTAGCGCGCGTCACCCTGGTGGGCGGCGGCGGTCGCGGCGCAGGTGGCGAAGATCGCCAGCATGGTCGCGAGCGCCCCGGCGAAGCGGGACATGCGTACCTCCATCGAAGATCGGTCGTGCAGCGCCGCGCAGGCGCGCGCCGACCCGATCGCGGGGGCGCGCAGCGGCTAGACGGCGAACGCGCGCAGCGGCGGCGCGCGCCCGGCGGCGGCGCCGGCCAGCGCGGCGCGGCGGCGCGGGAGCACGAACGCGGGACGCGCCTGCGCGACCGCGGCGACGACGCTCAGCGGCCGGGCCGCGCGCACGCGGCGGACGGATGCGAGCACCGCCTGGGCGCCGCGCAGCAGCAGCGCGAGCAGGCCGCCGATCGCGACCGACAGCGGCAGCATCAGCCAGCCGCCGTGCCCGAGCACGCCCTCGACGCCCGGCGGATGACCGGCCGCCAGCATCCCCTCCAGCAGCTCCTGGCCGCTGTAGATCGCGACCAGCACCAGCGCGGCGGCGGCCCACAGCTTCAGCAGGCCGTGGCGTCCGGCGCCGGTCTCGCCGGCACGTCCGCACCACGCGCCCGCGAGGCGCGTCAGGAACGAGCCGAAGGCGACCGCGCAGAGCATCACCGCGACCGCCTCGACCGAGCCGAGATAGCCGTGGCCCTCCAGCGCCAGCCGCTCCTGCGCGTCGGCGCCGAAGGCGAGCCCGTAGCGCAGCTGATGCACGGCGAGCGCCGCGAGCGGCAGCAGCGCCATGCCGCGGTAGCGATGGAGGGGGCGCGACATCGGCCGGCAACGTTACCGCGTGCGCGTTCACAAGCTGCTGGCAGGCCGACGGGACGCGCTTGCAATACTCGATGGCGTGAGGCTGCGAATCCCCGTCATCGCCGCCGTCGTCGCGCTCGCCGCGCCCGGCGCCGTCGCGCTCTCAGGCTGCGGCAGCGCCGGCGAGTCCGAGGCCAACGGCGCGCCGCTGCCGACGGACGTCGCGCCCGCACCGCAGCCGCAGTACGAGGAGCAGGCGGTCGACAAGCTCCAGCGCGATCCGACCGCCGTCGACCCCGACGCCGGCGTGCGCACGAACTTCGACCCCGACGCCGGCGCCGGCATCACCGACCCGTCGAGACTGGCGAAGCCGCTGACCGACGCGCAGATCCGCGCCGAGCTGGAGCGCAGCGGGATCCCGAGCGGCGAGCGCGCCGCCGTCACCGCCGACGGGCTCGCCGTCGCGCCGCTCGGCGCGCCCGAGGTCGTCAAGCAGATCATCGACGCCGGCAACAAGATCGCGCGGCTGCCCTACCGCTACGGCGGCGGCCACGGCACCTTCATCGACACCGCCTACGACTGCTCCGCCTCGATCAGCTTCGCCTTCGCCGCCGCCGGCCTCGTCGACCAGACGATGGTCTCCGGCGAGCTGGCGGAGTGGGGCGCGCCCGGGGCCGGCAGATGGGTGACGATCTTCGCCAACGCCGGCCACACCTACATGTACGTCGCCGGTCTCCGCTTCGACACCAGCGGGCTGCGCGCGACCGGCTCGCGCTGGCAGGCGGAGCCGCGCAGCGGCGCCGGCTTCACCGTCCGCCACCCCGTCGGGCTGTAAGCACCGCCGCTGGAAGAGCGAGCGCTAGCGAGTTCTTCCGACGTGATCCGAGGCCGCAGGCCGAGCGATCACGCCACCGCGCGCAGGTGGCGGCGGGCTCTGCCGCTGCCGTCGGCGCTGGCGGTCGCGTCGAGGAAGTCGTCGACGAGCGGCCACGTCGTGCGGCGCGCGGCACGGCCGGTCAGCACGCCGAGGTGGCCGCCGGGGGCTGTCGCGATCTTCACCTCGGCCGCGTTCGGCAGCAGCTCGGCGACGCGGTGGACGGCCTTGCGCGGCGCGATCCCGTCGCCCTCCCCGGCGATCGACAGCACCGGCGCGGTCACGCCGGCCAGCTCGATCGTGCGGTCGCCGAGCACGATGCGGCCCTCGGCGAGGTCGTTGCGACGCAGCATGCGGTGGTAGATCTGGCCGAAGGTCCGCCCGGGGTAGGCGAGCATCCCGCCCATGAAGCGGTCGACCGCCTCGACCTGCGCGAGGAAGTCGCGGTCGTCGAGGTTGGTCGCGAGCGTGAACGGCTTCATCACGTACTTGTCGAACCCGGCAAGCTGGTAGACGCGCTTGACCAGCGGCGCCGGCGCGCCGCCGAGCAGCTTGTAGGCGGCCGTGCCGACCGAGCCGCCGGCGAGGTTGACGAGCGGTCGCAGCGGCGCGACGAGCGGCACCGCGCTGGTGTCGAAGGGGCTGGCGACCATCGCCACCGAGCGCACGCGCGCGGGCGTCTCGGCCGCGACCAGCAGCGCCATGATCCCGCCGAGGCACCAGCCGACGAGCTGCACCTGGTCGGCGTCGGCGTCGCGCCGGACCGCGTCGATCGCGCGCGGGATCACGTCGTCGATCCAGTGCTCGATGCCGAGGTTGCGGTCGCCGAAGGCGATCGACCCGTAGTCGAGCAGGTAGGGCGCGTGACCGGCGGCGAGCAGGTGCTCGGCGACGCTGCAGCCGCGGCGCAGGTCGAAGCAGGTGGCGGGCGCGGCGAGCGGCGGCACCAGCAGCACCGGCGGACGCGAGCCGCTTCTGGCGGCGGAACCGCGCGGCTCGCCGGGATGGAGGTAGCGGCGCACGGTCCGCTGCGGGCCCTCGTCGACGATCGCCGACGGCAGCGGCCGCAGGTCGGCGAGACCTCCGCGCATCACGCGGTCGAAGACGTTCGCGGCGGCGGCGCTGACCTGCTCGGGCGTCGGGATCGCGTCCATCGCCCGGAAAGTCTGGCAGGTGCGCCGCTCGAGCAACGCTGGCAGGCGAACCGCTCAGGCGGCGCGGGCGACGGGCAGCGCCTGCTGCAGCAGCAGCTCGACGACCCGCTCGGGCCGCTCGACCTGCGGACAGTGGCCGCAGTCCTCCAGCAGCTCGAGCTGCGCGCCGGAGACCTCGTCGAGCACGCGCTGGGCGCCGCTGGAGTAGACCATCCGATCGCGGTCGCCCCAGATCAGCTGCACCGGGCAGTCGATCGCCGACAGCTCGAAGCAGTCCTTCAGCTCGGGCAGCAGCCGCCGGCCCGACGCCAGCAGCCGCGCGACCGCGGCGCGGTCGGGATGGTGGCGGGCGAAGGCGCGCACGACGCCGGGCTCGATCTCGTTCGCATGCGCGAAGGCGAGCGCGCCGTAGACGCGGCCGACGACCTCCTGCAGCGCGCGGCCGGGCAGCGGGAGCGGGAGCGCCAGCAGCGAGCGCACGACCGGATCGCGCTCGACGATGCGGAACCAGCCGGGCATCTCCAGGCCGGCCGGCGCGAGCGCCACGACACGCTCGATCGCGACCCCGCCGACGGTGCCGCGCTCGGCGAGCCGCAGCGCGAGACAGCCGCCGAGCGAGTTGCCGACGACGACCGCGCGGCGGCCGCGGGCGCGGCCGGAGCGGCCACGTCTGGCGGCGGCGCCGCGTCTGGCGCGGGAGCGTCCGCGCGCCGGGCGGATGTCGGCGGCCGCGTAGGCGAGCGCCTCCGCGCCGAACGCGTCGGGCTGCGGCAGCAGGGGGCCGTCGCCGGCGGCGTCGGCGGCGCCGAAGCCCGGCAGGTCGACGGCGATCGCGCGGCGATCGTGGCGCGCCAGCAGCGCCAGCACGTGGCGCCACGTGTCCGCGCTGTCGGACCAGCCGTGGAACAGCACGAAGGGATCGCCGCGTCCTTCCAGCTCGAGCACGCGCGTCTCGACGCCGGCGAACTGCATGCGGTGCTCGAACAACGGTTCCATGACGACTCCTCTACCCGCCGTGGACGGTCTCTCACGACAGATTGTGGCAAACGTCACGGCGTCGCGAGCGGGTTGGGCCCGCCCGCCGCCGAGTCGTCGCAGCGGGCGGGCGGACCGTCCCCTGGTCCGGCGCGGCTCGAGGGGGGTGTCACCGCGCCGGTGGTCGCGCATGAACAAGTTGCGGAGCGGCGGCGCGCCCACCTGCGCTCGGCCCGGATCGCTGACGAGTCGAGCGGATTCGGTAGGTAGGTCGTGCGCTTGGTCGATTCGCTGCTCCCTGCCTCGTCCTCTGCCAGGGGCAACGTAACGCCGAGAACCGGTCCCACGCACCAGGCGGTTCGCCCTAGACTTTGCAAAAGCAGACCCTGGGGAGGGGATCGATGCGCTGGGGAGCGGGATTTCGACAGACCTGCATGGTGTATAGGGTGGGACCGTGAGCTCGGCGAGGGTCCGTCACGGGGAGGGGCAGAACCTGTCTGGAGACACGCCGCAGCGGCGGCCCCCGGCCCACGCGTCCGACCGCGATCCGCTCGAGCGCGACTGGGAGATCGGCGCCGTCCACGACGCGATCGAGGCCGCCTGCGCCAGCTCCGGGCGGATCCTGCTGCTGGAGGGTGCGGCGGGGCTCGGGAAGACCCAGCTGCTGGCGCTGACGACCCGTCATGCCCAGGAGCGCGGGATGGTCGTGCTGCGGGCGCGCGGCGGCGAGCTGGAGCGCCAATACCCGTTCGGCGTCGCCCTGCAGCTGTTCGAGCCGTACCTGACGAACGCCGGCGCACGCGAGCGCAGACGCGTGCTGGCCGGTGCCGCGGCCCACGCGGAGCCGGCGCTGACGGGCCGCGTGCGGATCCAGGACCAGACCGGCCCGCCGGAGTTCCCGCTGCTGCACGGCCTCCACTGGGTCGCGGCCAACATCGCCGAGCAGAAGCCGCTGCTGCTCGCCGTCGACGACGCCCACGTCGCCGACGACGCCTCGATGCGCGCGCTGCTCTACACCGCCCAGCGCAGCGTCGACCTGCCGCTGCTGATCGTCATCACGACGCGCCCGCGCGAGCTGCTCGGCAGAGGTGACGCGCTGTCCGCGCTGGCGACGCATCCGCACGTCCTGCGGCGGCAGCTCGTGCCGCTCAGCAGAGCTGCGACCGCGAGCCTCGTGCGGGCGGCGCTCCCCGCCGCGGAGGAGGAGTTCTGCGCCGCCTGCTGGAAGGTCACGCGCGGCAACCCCTTCTTCACCCACGAGCTGATCGCGGAGCTGAAGATCAACGGGTTGCCCCCGCTCGACGTCAATGCCGCCGCCGTCGAACAGCTCGGCCCGACGACGATCCAGCGCGCGACCTCCGGCCGGCTCGAACGGCTCGCGCCGGGCGCGACCCCGCTCGCGCGCGCCGTCGCCGTGCTCGGCGACGAGGCGCCGCTGGCGCAGGCCGCCGCGCTGGCCCGCATCAGCCCGGCCCAGGCGCGCGCCGCCGCCGACGAGCTGGCCGCCGCCGACGTGCTGAGACCGGCCGCCCAGCTCGGCTTCGTCCATCCGATCGTCTGCCAGGCGGTCTACCTCGGGATACCGGCGGCCGAGCGCGCCCAGCTCCATCACGAGGCGGCCGAGCTGCTGCACCGCGGCGAGGGCGGCCTCGAACGGGCCGCGCCGCACCTGCTGCACACGCTGCCGACCGGCGAGCGATGGGTGATCGACTGCCTCCAGCACGCCGGCCAGCGGGCGCTGCGCGGCGGCTCGCCCGAGGTCGCCGCGCGCTTCCTGCTGCGCGCGCTCGACGAGTCGCCGGAGCGCGACCTGCGCGCCGAGCTGCTGATCGACCTCGGCCGCGCCGACGCGCTCGCCGGCCACCCGACCGCGCCGGAGCGGCTGCGCGACGCCGTCGCGCTGCTCGACCACCCGCAGGCGCGCGCCCGCGCGCTCGCGCAGCTCGGCGAGGCGCTCTACGCGGCCGGCGACAACGACGGCGCCGCCGGCGCCTTCGACGAGGGACTGCGCGTGCTCGCCGGCGCCGACCCGCTGCTGGAGGAGGAGCTGACCGCCGGCTACCTCAGCGCGGCGCGCCTGGAGTACCGCAGCCGCGAGGTCGCGCTGACGCGCTTCAGAGATCTGCTGGCCGGCGCCAGAGAGGCGAGAACGCCGGCGCAGCGGGCGCTGCTGGCGCAGCGCGGCTGCGAGCACGCGATGCTCGGCGACGTCCACCACGACGAGGTGCTGGCGCTGCTGCGGCGGGCGCTCGACGACGGTCGCATGCTGGCCGAGTCGACGGCCGACGCGACCGCGTACGTGGCGGCGACCGCGGGGCTGTTCTTCTCCGACTGGCTGGAGGAGGCCGTCGAGACCGCCGACGCCGGGCTGACCGACGCGCGCACGCGCGGCTCGGTCGTCGGCTTCGCGGCGATGTCGACGCTGCGCGGCTCGGCGCGCTACCTCGGCGGCGACCTCGTCGGCGCGCTCGCCGACCTCGAGGGCGGCCTGGAGCGGCTGCCGGTGATGATGGTCGTGCGGCCGTTCGCGCACGCGTACACGGCGCTCGCGCTGCTCGACCGCGGCGACGTCGAGCGCGCTTCCGAGCTGCTCGCGCACGCGCCCGACGAGCAGCTCACCAACCCCTTCACGTACAACTGGATGCTGTTCGCGCGCGGGCGGCTGGCCTTGCATTCCGGCGATCCCGAGGCGGCGCTGGCCGACCTGCTCGAATGCGGCCGCCGGCTCGACGCGATCCCGGCGCCGTGCCCGTGCGTCCTGCCGTGGCGCTCGGAGGCCGCGATCGCGGCGCTGAAGCTGGAGCGGACGCGCGAGGCGCACGAGCTGGCGCACGAGGAGCTGCGGCGAGCGCGCGCCTTCGGGGCGCCGCGAGCGCTGGCGACGGCGCTGCGGGCGGCGGGCCTGGTTGCCGGCGGCACGCCCGGGATCGCGCTGCTGGAGGAGGCCGCCGAGGTCGCCGAACGGTCGCCGGCGCGACTGGAGCGGGCGCGCGTGCTGATCGACCTCGGGGCGGCGCTGCGACGCGCGCGCCAGCAGACGGCCGCGCGCGAGATGCTGCGCGTCGGCCTCGACGCCGCCTATCGCTGCGGCGCCGACGGGCTCGCGGACCACGCGCGCGCGGAGCTGATCGCGGCCGGCGCACGGCCGCGGCGGCCGGCGCTGGAGGGCGTCCAGGCGCTGACGCCGAGCGAGCGCCGCGTCAGCGAGCTGGCAGCCGGCGGCCTGACCAACCGCGAGATCGCGCAGGCGCTGTTCGTCTCCACCAAGACGGTCGAGTTCCACCTGCGCAACGCCTTCCTGAAGCTGCGGATCCGCTCCCGGCGCGAGCTGCGCGG
>DATIOB010000229.1:0-13634 GCA_035473605.1 Conexibacter sp. | reverse complement strand
GGGGTCATCGCCACCGCCTAGTCACCTCGGACAGCACCAGGGGCGGCGCCGTGCTTGGCGGTCTTGTGCGCCCGAAAACGCGAGCGCGCTCAAGCCGGCCGGACTAGGAAGCGCTCTCAACGCGCGGTGTCGCATGCCCTAGGTCGAGACTTACGGCCAAGCCCACCACCCTTTGCGCGCCGCATACGCCGTCAACCCATCCGCGCACAACAGCACCCATCCGACACGCGATCAGTCGGCGGGTTCGCGCTCGATCACCTCCATCCGCCGGTCTGAAACGTCGCCGAGACGAGAAGCGCATCGGGATCGACAGCTAAGAACGCGCTCTCGATCTCTTCGCTCGCCGCGTCCAACACGTCGCCGGCCGCGCTGCCCCGGACGGTGCAGGAGATCGCGAGCATGCCCTGGTCGGCAGGCTCGACCACGACATCGGCTGCACCGAGTTGTTGCAGCAGCGCAGCCGCCGCCGCGGGCGCGATGTCGGTGCGCACCTGCAGCTCCAGTGGCCACGAGCGCTCCTGCTGACTGCCGTCGATCGCCGTACCTAAGGGGCGCGGTTCGACCGTCGTGCCGTCGACCCAGCGGGGCCGCTCGCTCACTGGGTGGCGACGGCCCGCGGAGTAGGTCGCACCATTGACCTGCAGGTAGACGACATCCGCGTGCCGACGAGCCCAGGCGAGCGCGTCCTCGAGGCTCAGATCATTCGGAGGATCGGCGGACGCGGCGTCGGCGGGATCCAATCGCACCGCGAAGCGGCCATCGAAGCGACTGCCGTCGAGGTCGCTCGGCCGCTCGCCGACCCACGCGATCGGCGCGGCTGGATCGCTCGCTCCGCCGATCTCCGCTGCCAGCACGGCGATAGCCGCCGCGCCCGCCAGCGCGACGGCGGCTGCCGCCGCGCACAGACGAAGCGACGTCATCGATCGAACCAGCAGTGGTCGTCGCGGTCGCCCTCGCATACCAAGTCCGGCGAGTGACGGACGGTGTTGCCATACAAGCGCGTCGTCGTCGTCACCGAGAAGAAGAAGTCGAAGTGATAGCGCGCGTTCGTCAACAAGGTGTACCCCCGGTTCTTCCCGCCCTTCCGCTCACCGCACGACTTGTCGGGGCCGATCCGCTCCTGGCGGCATTCCATTCTGACACCCGAGATCCGGCCGATCCCTCTCTTGCGTCTGACGGTGTAGTCGATCAGCACCGCGCGACCGAGGATCGTCATGTCGACTCTCATCGCAGCGGTCAGGATGTACTTGCCTGACGGGATCGCGAAGACGCTGACGCGGGCGTCGTAGTGGCTGTTGTATCTGCGCTCGTCGTAGTTTCGGCCGCTCAGGTCGCTGACGTTGGCCGGATCCTGCGCGCCGTAGTCGTACGCGTTGACGGACGCGCCGACGACAGGATCGACCTCGAGGAAGCGCCCCAGCTCCGGAACGTAGGTCCGATCGCCCATCTGCATCGCGCCTTCGACGGCCAGCCCCGACCGCATCGCGCCTCCGAGCCAGCCGTAGCGCGTCGCGGCACCCGTCAGGCGGTTGCCGAACTCGTCATGCGACGCGCGCGAGATCGGCGCGGTCGCGGTGAGCGAGCCAGATGCCTCGGCGACGACATTCCCGTGCAGGTCGGTCAGGTGATACGTCGCGCTCCCCGTCTGATCGACCGTTGCGATCGAGCCCGAGAAACCGGCGACGTGCCGCTGCCACGCCGCCACTCCCGTCGTCGTCCACACGGGGCTGTCGCCGTTGTCGGCGTAGTGGTCGGTCGAGCTGCCAGATCCCGTTCCCGACTGATCGCGTCTGAGCGGCCGGCGCAGCGGATCGTAGGAATACGACTCTCTGACACCGTCCTGCTCAAGCGTTGAGACGAGGCTGTCGGCGTAGTAGGTGGCGTCGAGCGCGTCGCCGATCGCACTGCCCGGGACGTGCGTCGTCCGCCCGAGGACGTCGTAGGAGAATCTGCCGACGCCGCTGGTAAGCGCACGATCGGCGCTGTCGTAGGTCAGTCCCTGCGTCGTCGGAGCCGTCGCGACCGAGCAGGCCCCGCCGGCGCCCGCCGGATACGTCGAACGCGCGCTGCGATTGCTGTGAGCATCATAGGAGTAGGTGCGCGTGACACACGCTCCAGCATCCGATCTGTCCTGAGCCGACACGACGCGATTGAGGCGGTCGTATCTGAGCGAGCGCGAACGTCTGCCGGGTCCGTTGTCCTCATCGGTCCAACGCCCGAGGAGGTCGAGCGTGAGGTGCTGCTCGACCCACACGCAGTCGGTCGAGCACGCGGTCTTCACGATGGCGAGGTCGGTGGCGTCGCCGTTCTCGTCGTAGGTGACGTTGCGCTCAAGGCCGTTGGGCAGCGTCTCGCGGACGAGGTTCCCGTCAGCGTCGTACTCGGCCGCGATCGGTCCCGCAAGCGTCGAGTCGCTGATTCTCACCGGCAGGCCGCGAGCGTCGTACTCGACTCTCCGCGTGCCGGTCCCGTCCGTGATCTCGGCGGGGCGGCCATCAACGTCGTATCTGTAGCTGGTGACCGCGCCCGTCGCATCGGTGTAGCTGACGATGCGGCCGTGGTCGTCGAACGTCTGCTCGATGCTCGCTCCGCCGGCACTGACTCTCACCGGCATGCCGCTAGTCGCGTTGTAGCTGGTCGTCGCGACAGGAACGGTCGCGCCACCCCCGGTGATCGACTCCTCCACGACGCGCCCAGCCGAGTCGTATCTGAAGGTGACCTCGCGGACGGTGCCGCCGCTGTTGGCATGCCGGATCGACGTCGCGTTGAAGTCGTCGTCGTATCTGTAGTAGACGGTCGGGACCTCAGCGTCGGAGCCGACGACCGAGGTCGTCGTGGCGCAGGTCATCCCAGCCCAGGCACTGTGCTCGGAAGCCGGCAGCGCGGCGCACGGCGACGGCGCGACCGTATCGACCCCGTAGTAGTAGAACCGCTGCAGCGAAGCGGAGGCGCCGGGGGCGGTGGTGGGCGCTTGTCGCGTTCGCAGCAGCGGATAGGTCGGGTCGTACGACATCGTCGTCGTCTGCGCGTTCACACCGGCTGGGCTGACGACGACGCTCGTCGGCTTGCCGACATCCCAGCCGCGATCGTTACCGCCGTCGTAGTTGTACTCGGTCGTGACCGCGTCCCCCGTGTGCCATCTGTCGTCGCTGGCGAGATACAGCAGGTGATGGGTTCGCGACGTCACGAGGTTGGGATTCGGCGAGTCGTCGTCGTACTCGGTGAGGGTCTGGGTCCGTGCCTGCACCAGCTCACCGGTCTCTCTCAGCTTGACCTCATGAAGCGGCCCGGTCGCAGACCGCTGGTTGACGCCGTCGGCGTCGTACTCGTAGACCGTGGAGAGCAGCCCCGCGGCCGTTCTCGTGTCCGCCGCTCTGAGCGCGCGCAGGCGATTCTGCGCCGAAAGCGTTCGCATCACGTTGCCGTTCTCGTCGTACCGCGTCACCGACAGCGCGCCCCCGGGCTCCAGTACGTTGACCGCCCGACCTCTGCGGTTCAGGTAGTGAATCGTGGCTCTGCTCCAATCCGCCGTTGCGCCGGTCGGCACCGCGCTGGCGGGAAAGACGGCGGTCGCGTCGGTCGGGGGATCGTCGCTCTGCCCCCAGGCACCGAGCGTCGCGGCGTCGGTCGGCATCGGAGCGTCAGGGCCTGTCAGCGGAACGCCGTAGAGCACCGTCTGCGTCGCCTCGGTTGACGTGCCGGGCAGCACCCGTGAGACCGATCGCAGGCGTCCCGGGTTGCCGTCGCCCGTGAGCAGCGCATAGGTGAGTCTCCACGCCGCCCGCCCCGGCTCCGTGATCGATACGAGCCGGTCGAGGCTGTCGTAGGCATATCTGGTCGCCAACCCGCCAGACACCCGGGGATCAGAGACGGATGTGAGACGGCCTCTGCTGTCGTAGCCGTACGAGGCGACCGCACGTTCTCTGGTCGTTCTGGTCGACGTGTCGTAGAAGCCCTGGTAGACGGCGGTCACACGCGCAGTAGTCGTCCAGGGGAGAAGCTGCCACTCGAGCCGCAGGGTTCGCACGATCGTCGAGCTGGAGCTCAGCATCGGTGCTCTGATTCTCACCAGGCGCAGAGCCCCTTGGACGTTCTCCCACTCGAAGCTGGTGTTCTGCGAACTGCCCGGCTCGCTGTACGTCGTCGGGCGATACACCGGGGACCCAGTCGCATACGGTGCGAACGTCGTCGTAGCGCCCAATTCGTCGACGAGCGCCCAACCTGTGCCGCTTCTCGCGATCGACAGTCCCGGGTGCTCCGCGTCCGGGACCCATCCCGAATCCTGACCTCTGTCGTTGTAGGTCCGTCTGAACGTGATCTTCCCGCCATCGACCAGCTCGACCTGAGCGTAGTCGTACGTCCACCGGATCACGTCCTCCTTGTAGTCCCATTCGGTGCTGACGACGGTGCCGTAATGCGTGACAGGATCCGGGTCGCTCGGCTCGCAAACCGGTGGAGGCTGCGGCTCGCTCGTCCAGCCGCCGTCGCTCTCCTCCTCGTCCGGGAGAGCGCAATTCTGCTCGGGCTGCACGTCGACCTCGACGGCGACTCTGTGCTCTCTCGGAGCCTGATACCAGGTTCTGACCGTCTCAGGTCTGATCTCGCTGTAGTTGTAAAGGCTCTTGTAGGGCATGCGGCCGCCATCGGCCGAGATCCCCGAGCTCCACGTCGGACCGAACATCTCGCTATCCCGCGTCCGCGTTCCGCGCGAGTGAAAAGTGCGATCAAGCGAGAGCTCGCTGCCCATCGTCTTGATCGCCACATCGGTCGTCGTCATCCCGAAGTCGCCGGTGAGAAGGTCGACGCTGCCAGGCCCGATATCCACCGAGCTGCCCTGCTCCGGGTTGCGGCGATCAAGCCGGAGGTTCACCGCTCTCGTCGCACCGCCGCCGCTCATCGTCCCGCCGTCGTCCATGATCGCGCGCACATGCACCGATCCGTCGACATCGCCGCCGGGAGTCGCCTGCAGGTCCCAGATCACCGCGCGAGAGTCGACGCCTCCGGCCGAGCCGGTCGAGGCGACCACCGGCAGCTCGCTGCTGGGCACAGTCGTGCTGCCCCCAACAGGAGTGACGTACCGCAACGCCGTCGCCGGAACGTCCTGCCAATCCCGTCTGCTGCCGGCGATGTACTGGAACCGGACCGTATTGACCGTGTCGGGGCCGTGCGCGATCAGCGGCAACCGCCGAGCAGTCGTGTCACCGTCGGAGACCGAGACGACTCTTCCGTCGGCCGCCGGGATGCTGACGATCTCGAGATACGGGCGCTTGGCCGAGTCAAGGTGCGTCGAGGTGGCGATGTCGACGCTCTCCGCCGGACCCCATATTCCGCACGCCGCCGGGTAGAGCACCGCCAACCAATGGTTGCCGATCGAAGGGCCCATCAGTCGGACTGGGGCCTGGGCGTAACCGGTCGACGAGGCAAGCCGATTCGCCTGCCATGCAGCGACGAACGTCAGAACGTTCACCGCCAATCTCCCGTTGGAGTTGCCCTCGATCATCGACCATCTCAAAGGGTCAGTAAGGTCGCCGTAGTTGTTTACCGACGCACCGCCAACGACCGCTTGAATGGGACCTCTGTTGCTGGTCGTCAGAACAAGGCGGGCGCTGTCGATCTTGTTGGTGGCGCTCAGCGCGCTCGCAAGCGATTGGAACGTGACCACCGCATCTCTCTGATAGTAGGTGCACACGTCCGGAAAATCCCCCCCGTCGTAGTCCCCCCCGACGGTCGTCCATTGGCGGTTTGGATTGTCGCACTCCTCGGGATCACGCCAGTTGTAGTAGCCCGCTTCTGCGCCGATGGATTCGTGATGAAATGTCTGAAGGCACATTCTCGTCGAATCGCGTCTGCTGACGATCGTCATCGACGGGTCGACCACGACAGGCCAGGCGCGATCACCGGCTCTCCACCACTCCTGCTCGACCTCGAACTCAAGTCGGTACTCGCCGTCGATCAGCCGACTCAGCCGATATCTCGGCGTCGGCGAGACAGCACCGGCGGCATCGCGGACGATCGCCGGCGGGACGGCAAAGACCGGGTTGCCTGCTTCGTCGACCGCCACGACGGAGCCGTCGCCCGCCAAGCGCGCGTCAAGGCCTTTGGAGAGCCGGATTCGGTAGCTGAAGGCGGCATCTGCCGCAGCGTCCGCGACGACGAGGTCCTCCTTCGCTCCTTCAGAGGATGCACGCAGCTTCATAGTCACGCCAGGACGCACCTCAGCGTAGGTCGCGGTCGTGTCTCGAGCCGTCGCCGGAACCCTGCGCGCCCCATCCAGCCAACTGCTGATCTCGTGAGTGCCGTATCGCAGTGTGAACGCGTCGGCATCAGCCGCCCCGGCGTACAACGGCATCGAGACCGTCGTGTCCCCCTCGACTGTGGCGGTGAACCCTCTGTTGGTTCGCAGCCGCAGATCGAAGTCATACTCGTGCCATCGACCGTCTTCCTTCCAGCGCACGGGTGCGGCATTGACCCGCGTCAGCTGCTCGCCTGAGTTGAGTTCCCAAGTCGTTGCTGTGGACGTTCGCAGCGAGGGAATCTCGCGCACAGCGTCTCTGGGAGCGCGAGAGACCTCATCGGCGCTGGCGGTACTACCCCACAAGCATGCAAGAGCCGCAGCAGCGACCAGCGAAAAGACTGCGAGCATCCGTGCGCACCCTTGCATGAACATCCCCCGATTGATGATGACTGCGGCGAGCGTATTCCCTTCGCCGCGATGCCGAAGATGGACGTGCGGCAGGAATTGAGAGCAGTCCGCTTGTCCCAATGTCCAGGCGCTCCCACCTCGGCGGCCAGTAAGTGAGACCGGTGGTTGTGGTGTAGTTCGGATTCGTGGGCGCGGGCCGTCCCGGCCCGGCAGGGCTCATGCTCGTCGGGGTTGTCTAGGGATCGACGGCCGGGGAGTGAGCGCGAACGTCGCGGTGATGGGCGGCATCAGCCGCACGACGCTGTAACGGCTGCGTGAGGCCGGCGAGCTGGCAGCGGCCGGCCGAGGGGTCGTGCAGTTGCCCGATGCATGTTGCCGCGCCGTCCTCAGACGACCGCGAGGCGCTGCCTGCGCGTCACCCGCTGGCGCTTCTAGTAGATCGGGCCCGAGGCTCGGTCGCCTCATGCTCGCGTGCACGGTCAAGCCCTGGCGCGGGCCACCGGCGGCGCAGGTCCCCGGCGGCGAACCGTTCGACTGCGGGATCGCCCTGTTGCGTCAAGCGCTCGTACCGGCGCGTCGGCGCGAGGACTAGTGCCGCGTCTCCGCTCTGAGATCCTCAGCGCGTGAGCGCAGCGATCTACGACCTGCTCGGGCATGGGTACAGCGCCACGCGCCGGGCCGACCCCATGCTCGCCGCGGCGATCCAGCGGGCGCTGGGCGACGCGCGCTCGGTCGTGAACGTCGGTGCGGGCATCGGGTCCTACGAGCCGTCGGGCCGCGGGGTCGTTGCGGTCGAGCCGGCCAGCGTCATGATCGCACAGCGACGACCGGACGCCGCGCGGGCGGTGCAGGCCGAGACCGAGGCCGCACCGCTGCCGTTCGCGGACGGCAGCGTCGACATCGCGATGGCGGTGCTGAGCAACCACCGCTGGCGGGACCGCGGCCGCGGCCTCCACCTCGACTACCACGTGCTCGTCGCGGACGCGAGCGACAGTGGCGCCCAGATCCTGAGCGGATGAACATCGCGTTCGCGACCTGCTCGGCGTTCCCCGACGGCGCCGCTGACGACCGCCCCGCCGCGGTTCTGCTCGACGCCGACTTCGCCGTCTGGGACGACGACACCGTCGACTGGGACGCCTACGAGCGCGTCGTGATCCGCTCGACGTGGGACTGCACCGACCGAATCGCCGAGTTCCTCAGCTGGTGCGAGCGGATCGGACCGCTGCGCCTGCGCAACCCGCCCGACCTCATCGCCTTCAACGCCGACAAGCACTATCTCGCCGACCTGTCGGTCCCGATCGTGCCGACGACCTTCCTCGCGCCGGGCGAGCCGCTGCCGCGTTTCGACGGCGAGATCGTCGTCAAGCCCAGCATCTCAGCGGCCGCACGCGACACGGGGCGGTTCGGACCCGCCGCTGCGGCGACCGCTCAGACGCTCGTCGATCGCATCCACGGCCGCGGCCGGACCGCGCTCGTGCAGCCCTACCTCCGCAGCGTCGACCGCCAGGGCGAGACCTCGCTCGTCTTCATCGCCGGCTGCCTCTCGCACGTCCTCACCAAGCGCGCGATTCTGCGCGACGAGGGCGTCGCGCCGATCGATGACGGCTCGCTCGGCGTCGCCGCCGCAATGCTCCAAGACGACCTCGTCATCGCCGGAGCGGCCGACCACGCGCAGCAGGCCCTCGCTCGCCACGCGATCGCAGAGATCTCAGAGCGCTTCGGCGTCCCGCTCTACGCGCGCGTCGACCTCGTCGCCGACGACAGCGGAGCACCCCTGCTGCTCGAACTCGAACTGACCGACCCAGCCCTCTACCTCGCCGCCTCCCCCGGCGCCGCCCACGGCCTCACCACCGCTATCCACGCCTCGTGATCTCTCGTGGGGGCACGACCGAGGAGGTCGACGGCGGCGATCTTCCCCGCCGCGACGATCGCCGCCTCGATCACCGCGGGATTCCGCTCGCGCCTCAGCCGCTCGCGCAGGCTCTGGGCGAGCGCCGCTCTGTCGGCGGGCGAGAACGGCGCGGTCTCGGGAACGCGGAACCCCCGCTCGGCGGCGAGCGCCCGCAACTCCTCGGTCACGTTCGGCATCGCCGAGACGAGATCCGCGCCAAGCACGCGCTCGCCGGGATCGGCATCTGCCAGCAGCCGCTGCGCGAGTGCACGGACCGTCGCCGGGCCGCTCTCCGTGACGGAGACGAGCAGCTCCCAGCGACGATCCTCATCATTGGCTTGCCGCGCCTGCTCGAGCAGCGCCTGGGCCTTTTCAGCGTCGGTCTTCGTCATCGATGTCGAGGCTGCGAACGATGATCGCGACGGACGAGCAACGAGCCAAACCTCGATCGACAGCGAGCACTGCGCGGACCCTCACAGCCGAGACGCAGCGGACTCCATCGCGCGCAGGCCGGCACGATCCCACCATCAGACGCTCATCGGTTATCCGCTTCCCACACGATGGTGCGCATGAACCGCGGCCCTCTGTAGGGACGGTCCTCGCCGACAGCGTCCCCGCTGAGAACTTCCAGACGCTCGCTGCAATGCCACATCGTGTCGAGTGCTTGTGAGATCTCGCGCCACGAGATCAGCAGAATCTCATCGAGGTCGCGCTCGGGTGCCGCGTCGTGCAGGATTGCCGACAGCCGGTCCCCCATCGTCTCGGCGGCGGGCACTGCGGCGGACAGCGACGCGACAACGGCGGCGGCGAGCGCGTCGAGGTCATCTGCTGCTACCTCCCTGCCCCTGACCAGGAGGCGAATCGCACGATCTACCTCGGTCACCAGCGGAGGCAGGTGATCGATGAGCGCGTTGAGCGCCCCGTGGCAGGTCCGCCATGCGGTCCGCGCGGCGCTGACCAGCGGCGCCGGGATCCGCAGAAGATGCATGTCGTCGACGACCGCGTCCATGACGGGCAGAAGGTCCGCCAATCGCGCGGTGTCGACGATGAAGTCCCACAGCAGCGTTGTCAGCAACCCATCGAGCGCAACCTGCGCGGGCCCTTCGGTCCACAGCGGGCTGGGCCGCATCGCGCGCAGAGCGCGGAGGGCGTCCCTATTCCAGTGATTCAGGCGATGGTAGTCCTGCGACCTGCGCCATGCTGCTGCGTCGTGATTCACAAAGCGAGCCGCAGCGGCGAACGGAATCGCGTGTTCACGTTGCCAGCGGCGCGCCGCGCGACTGGACCAGGTGCCGGTCGTCATGAAGATCCCTCTCGCCGACAGCCCGCGCACTGCCGGCCTCTTCTCGATGACGGAGAGGGTGCGGCGTGCGGATGCTCTCAGAGCTTTGCCCGTGGTCCGGCGAGACTTGGCGCGGCAGCCTCACCGTAGGGGACCGGTTCCACTACGGTAGGCGGAACGATCCCAAACGATGCGGACGGACGTCGCCGCGGGCGCAGCGGCGGACTCCTTGAAGCGGACGTGGCGGTGAGACTCACGCACGCGAGCGAGCTTCCACCGTCAGCACCAGAGCCATGATCGAGGTCTCGGTGCGCTCAGCGAACTGCGGTCGATGCTCGACGTCGCGATCGTCGAGGTCGTCGCGATACGCGACGCAGTCTCAGCCGTCGGATTCGCACCCCCGTCAAAACGGTCAGGCGGCTCCGCCGACGAGGAGTACGTCGGTATGGAGCAGATCGTCATCGCCGTCCGTTCCCCTTGCGCACCCGGACTTCGACGCGATCATGCCGACGGATGACGGCTGGGAACCGCATCCCAGTTCTGGGACAGCGCAGGCCCGAGAAGTGACGACTATTGCCTTCGCGTCGAAGGCGATCGAAGCTTCACCATGGCCCTCCGCCACCAATCCATCCGCCTCGACCTCACCCAAGGTCACCTCTAGAACCGGATGCGCGCTCGCGCCCTCCCCACTGGCGGCGATCTCTGCCAGACCCTGAGGACGACCGTCGGCGCCTCCCAGCAACTCTTTTGCGCCGCGTCCGTTGAAGCCGGCGATGCCACCACGCTCGCTCGCACTGCTGACGACGCTGCTGATGATGGTCGCGCTGACGACGACGGCTGCGGCCACGCCAAGGCACGTCCGCGTGCTGCATAACCCGACGCCGCTGCGGGTGATCGCGAGCGAAGCGGCCGGCGTCGAGAGCGACGGCGTGCGCTTCGCGGTCGTGGGACGCTGGAGCAAGGAGCTGCAGCGCTACCGGGACGAGCTGTTTGACAGCTGGACGGGAAGACGCTCGATGCTTCCCGACGACTGCAGCACCTCCGGCGTGATGGAGCAGACGACGACCCTGACGGCCGGACGGATGCTGCTCGACTGCTCCGAGGGCGGGACGGTCCTCGACCTCGCCAGCGGCCGCCGCCGCGTGCTGTCAGAACCCGTCGTCGGAGCAGGGCTGACGAGCACCGGCATCGACTGGATCTCCATCGGCCGGCGCTGGGCGCACGGCTTCGGCACCTGCACCGACAGCGATGGCGCCAACCGCTTCTGCGACGCCTACGTCGACTTCCTCAATGGTGCGACCCGTGTGTTCCGATACGACACGAACGCGCCCGCTCCGGGCGGTTACCGCGACCTCGACGCCCCCGGCTTGCCGTGGCGGAGCCTCTGCCGCCGCACCGGTCCGATCATCGACGAATACCATCGCGTCCACGTGCCGCCCTACTGGGTCGGCGGGCGCGGCCTGCGGCGCTGCCGCGACGGAACGCTGGTGCGCGACGTCCACCGCTGGGGCATCCCCAGCGACTTCGTCGACGGAACGCTCGCGCTCGCCGCAGGAGTCGGCGGCAACGGCCGCGCAGGCGTCTACGACCTCGCGCGCGACCGCGTGCTGAGCTGGCAACTGCCACAGGTCGGCCGACGCAGACGACCCGACACGACCGTCGCGCACACCCGCTGCGCCGTCTACTTCGCCGCGACGCTGCGACGAACCGACGACCTCTACGTCGCCTCCACCCGCGTCTTCCGCGCCGATATGCCGTCGCCACACGATCCTCGCTGCGAAGCACGCTGAGCGGGCAGGCCCGACTCGAACTCACCCGATCTGATGCCAAGCGCGTTCAAGCGCGCTAGGAGACCTCGACCGTGCTGAGGACGCCGGCCGGATCGTCGTTGCCGGACGGACATTTCGTCCGGCGGTGCAATCGCATGCGCTCAGCGTGACGTGCGCAAGAGCAGCTTCCGCGTGAGTCTGGCCTCGGCGCGACCTGTCGCTCTTGTCGTGATGTCGACGGTCAGTGCGAGCGAGCCGCGGCGTTTCAGCTCACGAAGCCCCGCGGGGGCGAGCTTGACGTCGAGCGTCTGCGTGCCACCGCGGGCATAGCGTCGCGTCGCGCGTCCGACAACGATCAGCTTGCGCTTCAGTCTCGTGCGCACGACCACGCCGATGGCCTGCGACGGGACGGCCGTAAACGTCAGACGAAGCCCTCTGCTCTTTCTCATCGGTGCCAGCCGCAACCCAGCGAGACTGGCGGGCGGCAGTGCCCGTGCCGACGGCGGGAGCGGCGGTCTCGAAGGCACCGTCTCAGGAGGCGTCCCAGGCGCTCCGCTCCCACCGGGCGGCTGCAGGGGTGGTGAGGGAAGCGGCCCACCGTCGCCGGGACCTCTGCCACCGTCGCCCGGTCCCGGATCTCTTTCGCCAGGCTCGGTCGCCGGCGCCGCGATCCTCAGCAGCACCGCGACGTTCGTCACCGCGCCGAGCGCGTCGACCGCGCGCACGACGAATCGATCGGCGCCGGCCGCCGACGCGCCGGCCGAGAAGCTGAACTCGCGGATGCTGCCACCGCCCGCGAGCACGCTGAGCGCGCCGCGTGTCGGTGCCTCCGCGATCGCGATCGTGAGGTCATCGCTGTCGGGGTCCTCGCAAGCGATCTGCCCGTCCGCTGAGACCCCGGCCGCCAGCTCGTAGACGCCGCCGGCCAGCGGTGCGGCGAGCGTGACTGTGCATCTCGGAGCGCCGTTGGCGCTCGGGTGTACGTCGAGCATCAGCGTGACGGTCTCCTCACCTCCCGCGCCGTCGCGCACGCGCACGGTCGCCGCATCGGCGCCAACGTACGCGCCCTGTGCCCGATATGCGAAGGTCGCGAACCCGTGAGCCGGAGCGAACTGAGCCAGCTCGCCGTGCTGCGGCGGTGCGGCCACAGTGAACTCGAGAGGGTCGCCCTCGTCGTCCACGCAGCTGACGATGCCGGGGTTCGGGCGACGGTTCTGCGCCGGGTACGCGGCCGAGGCGAACGGCGTCGTGAAGAGGCCGATGTCGCAGGTCGGGGGTGCGTCGTAGGGCTCCACGACGTCGATCACGAGCGTGACGGCGTTCGAGCTCCGGGTGCCGTCGCCGGCGACCAGCTCGACGCGGTCTGCGCCCTCGTCCGCACCAGCGGTGTAGGTGAAGCTTGCGCTGTCGCGCTGAGTGTCCAGCGCGCTGAGCGAGCCGCGCGTCGGCAGCAGCGCGACAGAGAAGGCGAGCTCGTCGCCGTCGAGGTCGAGGCAGCTGATCGTGCCGCGCACGGTCTCGCCGCGCTCGACTTCGTAGCGGTCTGCCGTGATCGGCGTGTGCAGCCGGCCGCTGCAGCGCGGGGCGCTGGTGTCCGGTTCGACGACCCTCACGGTGCCGCCGCTCGCGCGCGGTCCGTGGACGCCGTCGTCGATCGTGAACGCGAAGGCGTCGGCGCCGCGGTGGCCGGTGGCAGGCGCGTAGAGGAAGCTCGCGCTCGTCGCGCTCTCCTTCGTCAGTGCCGAGAGCGTGCCGTGCGCGGGCGCGCTGAGCAGCGCGAACGTCAGCTCGGCGGTCGGCGTGTCGTCAGTGCAGGCGATACGTCCGCGAACGGGCCGGTCGCCGGCGACCAGGTAGGCGCCGGCGGCGTCGGGAGCCGCCGCCAGCAGCACGTTGCACTCGGGCGGGTCGTCGACGGCTGGGACGATCTCGATCGGCACGGCGAGCGGCGTCGACTCGCGCGCACCGTCGGACGCGGTGAGCGAGAAGCTGTCGGGACCGGTGAACACGGTCGCGGCTGTGTAGTCGAAGCGGCCGTCGGCGTCGAAC
>DATIOB010000228.1:0-7746 GCA_035473605.1 Conexibacter sp. | reverse complement strand
GACGCCGCCGTAGACGGCGGTGATCGAGAGCGCGCGGGCGTGCGCCAGCTCGCGGATCTCCTCGACGATCTGCGTCGCCAGCTCGCGCGTCGGGGCGAGCACGAGCGCCGACGGGCGCTTGTCGGTCGCCTCGATGCAGTCGACGAGCGGGACGCCGAACGCGAGCGTCTTGCCGCTGCCGGTCGGCGACTGGATCAGGACGTCGTGTCCGTCGAGCACGTCGGGGACGACGAGCTGCTGGATCGGGAAGGCGGTGTCGATGCCGCGCTTGGAGAGCGCGTTGACGACCGCAGCCGAGCTGCCGAGATCGGCAAAGGACGTGGGCATTGCGTTGGTGCTCCTTCTCGCGGCGGGGACACGCGCAAGCGGTCCCGGCACACGGACGATTCGGGAGATTCCTTGACCCGAATCGCGCTCCCAGCGCACCTCGAAGACCAGAACCTCACGAGCGGCAAGGCGCCGCTCGTGTCACTGACGGTAGCAGCGCGACGGGCGGAGGGCTCCGCCGCGCCGTCGCCGAGCCGCTACGGAGCGGCCTGGAAGGTGACGCGTCTGCCGCCGTCGGCGATGCAGGTGACGCTCGTCTTGGTGCCGGCGAGCGTGCCGCTGCAGGCGAATCCGGCGGCCGCCACGTCGGCGTCGGGACCGGACTCGCCGATCGCGTCGATCCAGGCGCTGGCGACGCCGCTCGCCTCGCCGCAGTCGGCGCCCTCGGCCTGCACGCCGGTGATGAAGCCGCCGGCGACGTTGCCGCAGGAGGCCGAGGCGGGCGCGGCCGTGCCGCCGCCGTCCTCGCCCGGTGCGGCGCCGCCGGGATCGTCGGCCGGCGGTGCGGTCGCGCCGCCGGTGTCCTCCGGCGTCGTCTGCGCCGGCGTCGTCGCGGGCGGCGTCGTCGCCGTCGTCTGCGGCTGCGTCGTCGGCGGCGGCGTGGTCGTCGTCGGCGCCGGGGTGGTCTCCGTCGGCATCGTCACCGTCGCCGCCTGTCTCGGCGTCGTACGCGGCTGGGTCACGGTCGCGTCGACCTGCTCGGGCTCGTCCGAGCCGCCGCACGCGGCGAGGCCGACGGAGAGGGCGAGCAGGACGGGCACGGCAAAGCGGGGGAACGTGAGTCGTGGCATCGGGGGACTGTAGCGAGCGCTCCAGCGGTCCCGGCGGGCGCGCGCGCCCGCTGCGCGGCCGCGGCGTGCAGCCTCGTGGACGCCTTGTCCAGCCTCCTGGACGACCGCTGGCGAGCGTCGTGACCTTGAGGTACGCTCGCGTTTCAAGGGGCGAGCAATTTAGGGGTGGCCGGACGGTGCGAGACACGGCATGTCAGTGAAATACGCAGTCCTCGGCCTGCTGGTGCAGCGGCGCGGCTACGGCTATGACCTCGTGCAGCGGTTCGAGGAGCAGGTCGGTCCCGCCTGGCAGCTGAACGCCGGCGCGATCTACGTCGCGCTCGACAAGCTCGAGCAGGAGGGGCTGGTGCGCCCGATCCCGGGCGACGACGAGGCCGTCGCGCCGACGCGGCGGCGAACCGTGCGCGGCGCGCCGCGCGTCGTCTACGAGCCGACCGAGCGCGGCCTGGAACGGTTCGACGAGTGGATGGCCGCCGCCTCGTCGCTGGCGCCGCTGCGCGAGGAGCTGCACCTGAAGCTGGCGCTGTCGCGTCCCGCCGACCTGCCGCGCCTGATCGACCTGACGCACGAGCAGGAGCGCTCCTGCGTCGAGCGGCTGGAGGAGCACGAGGGCGCACGCGACGTCGACGCGCTCGTCGCGGGATCGTCCTCATGGCCGGCGGTCGCCGCCGCGATGGTGCGCGACGCCGAGGTCGAGCACCTGCACGCGACGATCCGCTGGCTGCGCCGGGTGCGCGAGGCGATGCTGCTGACGCAGGGGCAGGTCGCGCCGGTCTGAGCGACGGCGCGACGGGGCGCGCCCGTCGCGTGCTCAGGCCGACGGGTGCGGTGCGCGCGTCGTGGTGGCGCGCGCCCTGCGTCTGCGGCCGCCGGTTCTGCGAGCGCGCTTGCGCTCCATCAGGCGGCGGTCGGCGACGCGGAAGAGATGCTCGGCGGTGACGGCGTCGTCGGGCACCGTCGCCCAGGCGATCGTGACCGCGACCGCGCCGGCCTCCGGGATCACCGGCGCCGCGGCGATCGCCGCGTGCAGCGCGGCGGCGAGCCGCTCGGCGCCGACGGCGCCCGCCCCGGGCGCGACGACGGCGAACTCGTCCCCGCCGATCCGCGCGAGGCAGTCGACGCCGCGCACCTCCGGCGCGCAGGCGACCGCGACCGCCTGCAGCACGGCGTCGCCGACGGGGTGGCCGTAGGTGTCGTTGACCGCCTTGAAGTCGTCGAAGTCGATCAGCAGCAGCGCGGCGGAGCGGCCGTGCTGGTCCCGCTGCTCGACCGCGTCGGCGAGCGCGCTGTCGAAGGCGCGCCGGTTCGCCAGGCCCGTCAGCGCGTCGCGCTCGGCCATCGCGCGCTGACGCTGCTCGGCGCTGACCAGCCGCCGCTTCAGCAGCCGCATGATCGCGTAGGTCGAGGCGAGCGCGACCGAGAACAGCAGCACGCGCGCCGGGTAGCCGTCCTCGACCGCGTGGCCGTCGTAGAGCAGCGGCGAGGCGTACGTGGCGACGAACAGCGCCAGCAGCGGCCACGCCAGCCGCGGCGGGTAGAAGTAGGCGACGTGCAGACCGGTGAAGAGGAGGATCGGCTGCAGGTAGCTGCGCGCGCCGCCGGTCGCCCACAGCGCGACGCCGACGACGGCGATCAGCAGCGCTGTCGTGACCCCGCGCAGCTCCAGGCAGGTGCCGGGCTTCGGAAAGCGCATGCTCAGCAGCAGCGTGCCCCACGCGAACGAGGCGACCGTCAGCCCGATCAGCCACCCGAGATGGGCGTGCGAGGTGCCCGGCAGCGCGAGCGCGAGCGCACCGCCGATCCCCGCCGCGAACCACATCAGCCCGGAGGTGAAGTTCATCAGCACCCCCTCGTCGCGAGGGTCGTCGGCGAGCCGCCGGGCGATGTTCACGGCCGCGCCCATCTCAGCCCAGCCGGGCCGCCAGCGAGCGCGCGGCCGCGACGACGAGCGCGCGGTCGTGCGTCATCACGAAGCGGAAGCGGCGGTCGCCCTCGTCCTCCTGCTCGCGGCCGACGAGCGCGGCCGCGAAACCGGGGCTGAGCACGACGACGCTCCACTCGCGCCGCAGCTCGTCGTCGGGGGCGACGCCGGCGCCGATCACGCCGATCGCCGGCTGCGCGCCGATGCCGGCGCCGACGATCGCCACGAGCGTCGCGCCGGCCGCCAGCAGCCGGTAGCGCCTGCGCACGCGGCCGCTGAAGCTGCTCGCGTCCTGGAAGCCGGCGATCACGATCGCCCCTCTGCCGATCCCCTCCGCGAGCGACTCGAGATGGCGGCTCATCGCCGCCATCGTCGCGGCGTCGCAGTCGCGCGGCTCGCGCGCGGCGGTGACCAGCTCGTACGGGGTCCCGGTCAGGGCGATCCCGCGCGGCTCGTGCGAGAGCCCGCCGGCGGCGCCGGGCGCGGCCTCGCTCGGCAGCGCGCCGGGGCGGCCCCACAGCCAGCCCTGGCCGAGCGTCGCGCCGATCCCGCGCGCCTGCTCCAGCTGCCGTTCGGTCTCGATCCCCTCCGCGACGATCGCCGCGCCGGTGCGCTCCTGCTCGGCCCAGACGGCCGAGGCGACGTCGGCGAGCGGCGGCGTCTGCGCGCCGGTGGCGCGTCCGGCGCGCAGGTCGAGCTTTATCGCGTCGGGCGCCACCAGCGGCAGCAGCGCGAGCGAGTCGCGGTCGGCGCCGACGTCGTCGAGCACGACGGTCCAGCCGCGGTCACGGCAGGCGTCGGCGGCGCGCACCAGCTCGCGCGGGCGGGCGCGCAGCGCGCCCGCCGGCAGCTCGACGGCGACCGACAGCGCCTGCTCGGCGCGCAGCCACAGCTCCGGCGCGCGGCCGTCGCCCTCGGCGCTGAGGCCGACCGCCTCCGGCTCCATGTTCACGAACAGCGTCGTCGAGCGGTCGAGGCCCGCGTCGAGCGCGCCCGAGACCGCCGCGAGGCGGCATTCCCAGTCGACCTGGTTGAGCAGGCCGGCGCGACGCGCGGCCGACAGCAGCTTGTCGGGACGCTCCAGCTCGCCGCCCTGCGGACCGCGTGCGAGCGCTTCATACCCCACGACTCCGCCGCTGGCCAGCTCGATCACGGGCTGGTAGACGGCGCTGACGAGGCCCTGGGCGCTGAGGCCGGCCGCGTCCCCCTCGATCTCCGATGTGCGCATTTGCCTGCGCTATCGGCCGCGAGGGGGTGCGACCTTAGCCGCGCACGCGCTCTGCGCGCGAACGGTGTTAGGTATCTGACCCGAGCGGGAACAGCTTGCAGGTCATGCCGCGGCGAGCCCGATCGGGCAGGAGACGCCGGTGCCGCCGAGGCCGCAGTAGCCGTTCGGGTTCTTGTCGAGGTACTGCTGGTGATAGTCCTCGGCGTAGTAGAACGTTCTCTCCGGGGCGATCTCGGTCGTGATCGTGCCGTAGCCGGACTTCTCCAGCTGCGCCTGGAAGGCGTCGCGGGAGGCGAGCGCCTGCTCGGCCTGCGCCTCGCTGGTGGTGTAGATCGCCGAGCGGTACTGGGTGCCGACGTCGTTGCCCTGGCGCATGCCCTGGGTCGGGTCGTGGTTCTCCCAGAACAGCTTCAGCAGCTGCTCGTAGCTCGTTCTCGCGGGGTCGTAGACGACCAGCACGGCCTCCGTGTGGCCGGTCTGCGCCGAACAGACCTCTTCGTAGGTCGGGTTCTGCGTGAAGCCGCCGGCGTAGCCGACGGCCGTCGTGTAGACGCCCGGCGCCTGCCAGAAGACGCGCTCGGCGCCCCAGAAGCAGCCGAGGCCGAAGACTGCGCGCTCGTAGCCGTCGGGGAAGGGCGGCTGCAGCGGGTTGCCGAGCACCGTGTGCTGCGGCGGGACGGGAATCGCCTGCTCGCGCCCGGCCAGCGCGCGCTCGGCGTCCACCATGTCGGTCTTTCGAGTCAGGAATCGCATGTACTCAATGTAGCCGTGCGCGACAGGGTTTCCGTGCGCTCACGCACGCGCGGACGCGACGAGCGCGCCGAGCCGCGCGAGCAGGTAGGCGGCGACCATCAGGCCGGCGACCGAGGCGCCCGCCGCGACCTTCGCGTAGTACGACAGGTAGAGGCCGGCGATCCCCGCCGCGACGGCGATCGCGACCGCCGCGACCATCATCGGCAGCAGCCGCCGGCAGAGCAGCCGCGCGGCCGCCGCGGGCGCCACCAGCACCGCCACGACGAGCAGGTTCCCGAGCCCCTGGACGGCGACCAGCACTGCGACCGCCAGCAGCGTCAGCAGGACGGCGTCGGCGACCAGCGGCGAGGCGCCGACGGCGCGCGCGCTGGAACGGTCGAAGCCGACCGCGAGCAGGCGCCAGTGCATCAGCCGCAGCGCGACCAGCAGCCCCGCCGCGAGCGCCGCGCCGGCGATCAGGTCGCCCTCGGTCGTGCCGAGGATGTCGCCGAAGAGGAGGCCTTGGATCCCCGGCGGCACGTCGGGGCTGAGCGCCAGCAGCGCGCCGAGCCCGAACAGCGTCGTGACGACGACCGCGACGGAGTTGTCGCGGCCGATGCCGGGGATCCGCCCCGCCAGCGCGACCGCCAGCGCCGCGACGAGGATCCCGACCGCGCCGCCGAGCAGCAGCGGCACCCCTGCGAGCGCCGCGACGACGAGCCCGGGGAACATGCCGTGCGCGAGTGACTCGGCGCCGTAGGACAGCTCCGACAGGACGATCCAGCAGCCGAGCGCTCCGCCGACGGCGCCGAGGATCAGGATCTCCAGCAGCGCCCGCTGCATGATGCCGGCGGAGAACGGCTCGGTGAGGACGTCGAGCATCGGCGGTCGCCGCGTCAGTGGTCGTGGTCGTGGTGGTGCGGCGGCAGGATCGCCAGCCGCTCGCCGCCGTCCTGCGGCAGCGTCACGATCGAGCGGCCGTAGGTCGCCGCGAGCACGTCGAGCGTGAGCGTCTGCGCCGGCGGGCCGAACGCGACCTGGCGGCGGTTGAGGCAGAGGACCTGGTCCCACGCGCGCGCCTGGTCGACGTCGTGGGTCGCGATCAGCACGCCGCGGCCCTCCGCCGCCAGCTCGTCGAGCAGCTGCTCGAGCCGCTGCGCGCTGACGTTGTCGAGGCCGGTGAAGGGCTCGTCGAGCAGCACGATGCGCGCGTCCTGCACGAGCGCGCGGGCGACCAGCACGCGCTGACGCTGCCCGCCCGAGAGCTCGCCGAAGGAGCGCTCGGCGAGCGCGTCGAGACCGACCCGTCTGAGCGCGGCGTGGGCGGCGGCGCGCTCGGCGCGGCCGGGGCGCCTCCACCACGGGCGGCCGGCGATCGTGCCCATCAGCGCGACGTCGAGCGCGCTGACGGGGAAGTCGAGCCGCGAGCGCTCGGTCTGCGGCACGGTGCCGGCGCGGACGGCCAGTCTCAGCTCTCCCGCGAGCGGTCTCAGCTCGTCGAGGAGCGCGCGGAAGAGGGTGGTCTTGCCGCCGCCGTTGGGGCCGAGCACGCCGATCCGCTCGCCGGCGTGCAGCGCGAAGGAGACGCCGGTCAGGACCGGCGCCGCGCTGTAGCCGACGGCGAGGTCGGCGGCGGTGACGAGGGCAGCGCCGGCGCCGGGCGGCGCGATCGGTGGGCTCGCGTCGCTCACGCGGCGACGACCTTCCGCGCGCGCAGGTGCGTGAGTCCGGCCGCCGCGGCGCGACCGAGCGCGACGAGCGCGAAGCCGCCGCCGGCGATCACGGCGATCGTCGCGCCGGGCGGCGCGTTGGTCTCGAACGACAGCCACAGGCCGGCCGTCCCCTCCGCCGCGGCGAGCGCGACGGTCGCCAGATGCCACGGCAGCAGCCGCCGCGTCAGCAATCGCGTCGTCGCCGCCGGCACGACCAGCAGCGCCGTCGCCAGCAGCGCGCCGACCGCCGAGAGCGTCGCAACCGCCGCGAGCGCGATCAGCGCCAGCAGCACGAGGTCGGCCACCGGCGAGCGGATGCCGAGCGAGCGCGCCGCGCCGGGGTCGAAGCCGGCCGCCAGCCAGCGCTGGCCGAGCACGAACGTCGCCAGCAGCGCGAGCGCGGAGACGAGCGCCGCGAGGCGGATGTCGTCGGCGCCGATCGCCAGCAGGGAGCCGAACAGCAGCGTCTCGACATTCGCGCCGGACTCGAACACGTCGGAGGCGAGCACGACGCCGATCGCGAGCGCGGCGACCAGCACGAGCGCCGTCAGCGCGTCGTGGCCGCCCTCCTCGCGCGCCGCCAGCCGCCCGACGGTCAGCGCGAACAGCAGCGCGACGCCGAAGGCGCCGAGCGCGGCGCTGAAGCCGAGCCCGTCGGCGAGCACGAGGCCGGGGAAGGCGGCCGCCGCGACGCCGTGCGAGTAGAAGGCGAGGCCGCGCAGCACGATCCAGGTGCCGAGCGTGCCGGCCGCGATCGACAGCACCAGCAGCTCGACGAGCGCTCTCTGCATGAACGGGTAGTCGAACGCCTCGAACACGGCCGCCGAGTCTAGATGAGATCGAGTCCCACGGTCCGCTGGCACGCTACGATCGAGTCAGATGGCTCACTCCCATTCGCACGCACCGGCCGACTGGCAGCAGCACACGCTGCAGACGCTGTCGGAGGCCGGTCATCGCAAGGGCGGCGCGCGCAACGCCGTCGTCGAGCTGCTCGCCGAGCAGGACTGCGCGCTGACCGCGCAGGAGATCGACGAC
>DATIOB010000227.1:0-5652 GCA_035473605.1 Conexibacter sp. | reverse complement strand
GTTCGACCGCATCGAGCACCTGCGTGACCGCATCACCCTGCATCAGGGCGATCTGCTCGACCAGCGCTCGCTCGTCGACACGCTGCGCGCCTCCGCGCCCGACGAGATCTACAACCTCGCGGCGATGAGCTTCGTGGCGCTCTCGTGGGTGCAGCCGACGCTGACCGCCGACTTCACCGGGGTCGGCGTCACGCGGATGCTCGAAGCGGTGCGCGAGGCCGCGCCGGAGGCGCGCTTCTACCAGGCCTCCAGCTCCGAGATGTTCGGCAAGGTGCGCGAGGTCCCGCAGAACGAGGAGACGCCGCTCTATCCGCGCTCGCCCTACGGCGTCGCGAAGGTCTACGGCCACTTCATCACGATCAACTACCGCGAGTCCTACGACCTGCACGCGACCAGCGGGATCCTCTTCAACCACGAGTCGCCGCGCCGCGGGCTGGAGTTCGTGACGCGCAAGATCACGTGGCACGCGGCCGCGATCAAGCACGGCCTCAGAGACGAGCTGGCGCTCGGCAACCTCGACGCCAAGCGCGACTGGGGCTATGCGAAGGACTACGTGAGAGCGATGTGGCTGATGCTGCAGCAGGACACGCCCGAGGACTTCGTGATCGCGACGGGCCAGACCAACACCGTGCGCGAGTGCGTCGAGGTCGCTTTCGACGAGGCCGGTCTCGGCGACTGGGAGAGATACGTGCGGATCGATCCGAGATTCGTGCGGCCGGCCGAGGTCGACCTGCTGATCGGAGATCCGGCGAAGGCGAAGGAGAGACTCGGCTGGGTGCCCGAGACGACCTTCGAGGAGCTGATCCGCCTGATGACGCGCGCCGAGCTGGCGCTGCTGGCCTCCTAGGGCCGGCGGTCGCAGGCGAACGGGCTGCGCCGGCGCCAGGGGGCGTCGGCGGCCAGCACGGCCGCGTTGTCGGGCGTCGCGCCGTCGGCGACGAAGCGGCCGAGCACGAAGGTGTCGTGCGGATGGCGCACGGCCATCCGGTGGATCTGCACGCCGGCGCGATCGAGCAGCCGCACGATCGCCGCGCCGTCGAAGACGTGGTGGTGCAGCAGGCGCGTGTTGATGTTGTCGCGCCGCGCCGCCTCCCACTGCTCGCGCGGGGAGTCGTCGGCGTCGCGTGAGCGGTCGTGCAGCCGCAGCGTCTCGTCGAGGTGCGTGAGGTCGTCCTCGCCGGTGCCGGCCGTCTCGTCGGCGACGATGTGGTCGAGCGTCGTGACCGCGCGGCGATGGTCGAACGTGCCGGCGTAGTGGGGCGCGACCATCAGCACCCAGCCCTCCGGCACGAGCACGCGCCGCCAGGCCGCCAGCTCCGCCAGCGGGTTGGCGAAATGCTCGATCACGTGCGAGGTCAGCAGCACGTCCCAGCTGTCGTCCGGCAGACCCTCCAGCTCACCGCGCTCGACGACGACGAGCTTGCCGGCGGGGGTGCCGTCGGGCGCGTAGGGGGCCGCCTCGTCGAGTCTGTGCCAGGCCGTGTCGGCCCGCCACTGCACCGCGTCGCAGCTCGCCAGCCGCGGGTAGACGGGGCAGATGCCGTCGCGCTTGAAGCGATCGGTCGGGCCGCCGACCTCCAGCCCGCGCAGCCCGGCGAGCGGCGCGACGAAGCTGTCCGGCAGCGGACGCCGGTGGCCGGCGAGGCGCCAGCGCGCGTTGACGGCGGCGTCCTTCAGGCCCATGCGTTGCGAGCGGGTCGGCGCATTGAGTCGACCACCGTAGCGATGTCGCGGCGATCGAGTCGCTAGCGTTGCGCGCGATGTCCGCCTCTTGCCGAATCTGCGGTGCGCCGACGCATCCGTCGGCGCTGCTCGCGCCACTGCCGTTCCGCGACTGCGAGCGCTGCGGCTTCACCTTCCGCGAGGACCGCGGCGACGAGGCCGTCCACGAGATCTACGAGAGCGGCGCCTACACCGAGGTCCGCGCCTTCGAGTACTCCGACCCCAGAACGCTGGAGGCCCGGCGCCGCGACGCGCGCGTCCGGCTCGGCTTCGTCGCCGAGCACGCCGAGGGCGGACGTTTGCTCGACGTCGGCGCGGCCGGCGGCGCATTCGTCGAGCAGGCGCTCGCACGCGGCTACGCCGCCGAGGGCGTCGAGCCGACGCCGGAGTTCGCCGCCTTCGCACGCGACACGCTCGGGGTCCCGGTGCGGGCGACGACGGTCGAGCAGGCGGGCCTCGCCGACGCCTCGCTCGACGTCGTCACGATCTGGCACGTGCTGGAGCACGTGCCGGATCCCGTCGCCGTGCTCGAGCTGCTGCGCGACGCGCTGCGGCCCGGCGGGGTGATCGCGATCGAGGTTCCGAACGCCGCCGGCCACCTCGCCCGCTCGCAGGGGCGCGAGTGGGCGTCGCTGGAGCCCGACGTGCACGTCAACCAGTTCGGCCCGGGCAGCCTCACGGCTGCGCTGCGACGGGCGGGGCTCGACGTCGTCGAGGTCGGAAGCGTGACCGTCACGCCGTATCTGCGACCGGCCGAGCGGCTGCAACCGGGACAGATCGTCCACCGCCTTCGCGGCCTCCAGCGCCTGCGGACCCCGGCGGTCAGACATCCGCACGGGCACGAGCTGCTGCGGGCCGTCGGTCGCCGCCCGCGCACACAGGCCGGCGCCGCTCAGCCGTCGGCCAGCGCCAGCTCGTAGCTGCGGACCGTCTCGCGCGCCGTCCGCTCCCACGAGAAGGTCGCCGCGCGGGCGAGGCCGGCGGCGCTGAGCCGCTCGCGCAGCGGCGCGTCGTCGAGCAGCCGCTCGATCGCGCTGCGGATCGCGGCGGGGTCGGCCGGGTCGAACAGCAGCGCCGCGTCGCCGGCGACCTCGGGCATCGAGGCGCGATCGGAGCAGGCGCCCGGGACGCCGCGCGCCATCGCCTCCAGCACGGGCAGCCCGAAGCCCTCGTAGAAGGAGGGGAAGATGTGCGCGGTGCAGGCTCGCCACAGCCCTTCGACGTCGGCGCGCGAGAGCCAGCCGGGGAAGCGCAGCTGGTCGGCGACGCCGCGCGCGCGGGCCTGCGCCAGCAGCACCGCCTCGTGCTCGGTCTCGTAGCCGGGAACGACCAGCAGCGGGCGGCGCTCGTCCGGCATCAGCGCGAGCGCGTCGATCAGGCCCTCGACGTTCTTGTGCGGCCGCTTGGCCGCGAGGCTCAGCAGCAGCGGCCGCTCGCCGAGCCCGAGCCGCGCGCGCAGCTCGGCCGCGGGCGTGACCGGCGCGTCGGCCGGCGGCAGCGTCGTCGCGAGGTGGACGACGTCGACGTGGTCGGCGGCGGTGCCGATGAATCTGACGACGTCGTCCTTGGTCGACTGCGAGTCGGCGATCACGCGCCGCGACGCGCGCACCGCGGCCGGCACGAGCAACCTCATGCCGAGGCCGCGCAGGCCGAAGTGGGCCTCCGGCGCGACGGCGTAGTGGAGGTCGTGGACGGTCGTCACGCGCGGCGGCCCGCCGCTGAGGCGGCCGGGGCCGGTCGAGGCGAGCGAGTGGACGAGGTCGGCTCTGACCCAGCTCGCCAGCTTCGGCACGTGCCACTGCTCGCCCCACACCCACTGCTTGCGATCTCTGGCGTCGACCGGCGCCAGCACCGACTGGACGACGTCGTTCCAGGGCGCGTCGGCGTCCTCGGCGGCCCGTCTGCTGACGATCGCGACCGGCTCCAGGCCCGGCAGCGCGGCCAGGCGCGGCAGCAGCTCGCGGGCGTAGACCTCCATCCCGCCGGTCTCACCGGGGACGAGGTAGACGAGGTTCAGCGCGACGCGCATGCGCGCTCCAGGTCGGCCGTGACCATCTCGCCGACGAGCTGCTCGAACGAGGTGCGCGGCTGCCAGCCGAGCTGCGCGCGGGCCTTCGCCGGGTCGCCGACCGGCGGCCACTGCTCCGGTGGGCGCACGAAGCGCGGATCGACCAGCACGCGGTCGCTGCCGTCGGGCCCGCGGCGCTCGACCCCGGCGGCCGCGAAGGCGGCGTCGACCAGCTCGCCGACGGTGTGCGGGACGCCGGAGGCGAAGACGTAGTCGCCGGGCTCCTCGTGGCGCAGCGCCAGCACCATCCCGGCGACCACGTCACGGGCGTGCGACCAGTCGCGCACCGCGGCCAGGTCGCCGAGCGTGAGCGTCTCGGCGCGGCCGGCGGCGATCGCCGCGACGCCCGCGGTCACCTTGCGCGGCAGGAAGCGCTCGGGCCGCCGCGGCGACTCGTGGTTGAAGGTGACGGCGGAGACGAGGAAGCGGTCGTGGCGGGCGCGCAGCGCGCCGACGAGGCCGTGGGCGGCGAGCTTCGCGACGCCGTACGGGCTGCGCGGCCGCATCGGCGCCGTCTCCGACTGCGGTGAGACGCCGGCGTCGCCGAAGACCTCGCTGGAGGCCGCGACCAGCACGCGCACGTCGCGCTCCAGCGCGCCGGCGGCCGCGAGCACCGCCGCGGTGCCGCCGGCGACGGCGGCGACGACCTCGGTCGGGTCCTCCCACGAGTCGGGCACGAAGGTCGGCGCGGCGAGGTGGTAGATCTCGTCCGGCTGCGCCTCGGCGATCGCGGCGCGCACGCTCTCCGGCGCCAGCAGGTCGGCGGGCAGCAGCGCGACGCGCCCCTCCAGCTGCGGCAGTCCGGCCGTCGCGAAGGTCCCCGCGTCCGGCGCGCGGACGGTCCCGACCACCTCGTCGCCGCCGTCCAGCAGCTGCTCGGCGAGGTAGCCGCCGTCCTGTCCGGTGACGCCGGTGATCAGCACGCGACGGCTCATCTCGCCGCCTCGTCGGGCGGCGGCGTCAGCACGCCGTCGCCGCCCCAGCGGCGGCGCACGGCCGTCAGCGCGCCGGTCGTCCAGCGCAGCCCGGGCAGGCGCCCGGCGCGCTCGATCACGGGCGCGAACGCGTGGTAGGCGAGCGAGCGCCAGTTGATCGCGCCGACGGCGGACAGCAGCGCCGTGCGCAGCCGCAGCGCGCGCGGCAGCGACGCGAACGCGGGCGAGCGCCAGCCGACGTCGGCGAGCACCTGCCACGCGACAGTCAGGTGCGGCAGCCGCGCCTGCAGCTTCGAGATGCCGAAGGTCTGCACGATCTTCTCGACGCTCGCGCTCGTGCCGCCGACGGCGCGGTCGACGTGCGTCTGCTCGATCGTCGCGATCTTGCCGGCCGCCGCGACGCGGCCCATCAGCAGCCAGTCGTTGCCGAGCGCGTTCGGCATCGGCAGCGCGCCGCGCAGCGCGTCACTGCGCATCAGCCCGTACATCACGCCGTTGTCGTCGACGCTGCGGAAGTAGGCCGTCACGCGCGCCGCCGCGGCGTCGTCGAGATGGTCGTGGCGGCGCCCGTCGGCGACGTGGCGGTCGCCGTCGAAGTAGCGCGCGCGGCCGTAGGCGACGGCCAGCTCGGGCCGCTGCACGAGCAGCTCCAGGCAGCGCTCGACGTAGTCGGGCTGGAGCCAGTCGTCGTCGGCGAGCAGCATCGCGTAGGGCCCGCGCAGCTCCCCGGCGAGCAGGTTGAAGTTGGCCGTCGAGCCGCCGTCGTTGGTCGGCTGGCGCAGGTAGCGCAGGCGCCCGTCGGATGCGGCCAGCGCGCGGCAGAGCTGCTCGGTGCCGTCGCTGGATGCCTGATCGGAGACGACCAGCTCCAGCGCGCGATGCGTCTGCGCGAGCGCGGACGTGAGCGTGCGCTCGAGCGTCGCCGCG
>DATIOB010000226.1:0-1582 GCA_035473605.1 Conexibacter sp. | reverse complement strand
ATCTCACCGCTCGGGCCGGCCGGGCCGCTCGGACCCGTCGGACCCGCCGGGCCGGCCGGGCCGGTGCCGGGCTCGGCGGCGACGACCGTGAGCGCCTGTCTGGCGCTGCCGACGTTGCCGGCCGGATCGGCCGCGGAGGCGACGACCGGCCACGTCCCGGCGCCGGGAGCTGCCGGTGTCGTGTTCCACGTGCCGTCGCCCTGCACCAGCGTCGTCAGCGTATGCCCCGCGATCGAGACCGCGACCGTCGTGCCGGGAGCGGCGTCGGAGGTCCCGGCGATCGTCGGCCGCTCGTCGTCGGTCGTGACAGCCGCGCCGCCGTCGATCGCGACCGCCGGCGCGACCGTGTCGACGGTCAATGTCTGGGTCGCCGCGGCCGCGTTCCCGGCCGTGTCGGAGACCGACATGCGGACGAGATGGGGACCGTCGGGCAGTCTCGCCGCGCTGACCGACCAGGTTCCGTCGGCGCCGACCACGCCGATCAGCGTCTGGACGGCGACGGTGACCGTGACGGTCGTGCCCGCCGCGACGTCCGCGGTCCCGGAGATCTCGGGCGTCGCGTCGTCGGTCAGCGCGCTCTCCCCGCCGGTGATCGTCACCGCGGGCGCGGCGACGTCGACCGTCAGCTGCTGGCTGTCGGTGCCGTCGTTGCCGGCAGGATCGGTGACGGTCGCCGTGACGGTCCAGTCGCCCTCTCTCAGCGCGGCGGGCGCGACGTTCCAGGTGCCGTCGAGCTGCACGAGCGCGGTGAGCGCCTGCGCGGCGACCGCGACGCGGACGACGGTGCCGGGCGCGACGTCGCTGGTGCCGGAGATCGTCGGGGTCGGGTCGTTGGTCGTCCGCGCCGGGCCGCCGTCGATCGCGACGAGCGGCAGCACCGTGTCGACGGTCAGCTGCTGCGTCGCGCTGCCGACGTTGCCCGCGCCGTCTCTGACCGACGCGACGACGGGGTAGGTGCCATTCGCGAGGATCGCGGAGGTCACCGACCATGCTCCGTCCGCCGGGGTCGCGGTGAGCGTCTGCCCCGCGATCGTCACGGTCACGAGCCCCGGCGCCTCGACGTCGGTGGTGCCGCTGATCGTCGGGGTCGTGTCGGTCGTGATCGCCTCGGCGCCGCCGGTGACGGTGACCGCGGGCGGCGCGCCGTAGACCTCGTTGGCGTCGAGCGAGATCGCGCCGTTGCGCGCCAGCACGCGGCCGTTGACAACCGTTCTGGCGCCGACCGCGGCGGCGTCCAGCGACATCAGCGTGCCCGCGAAGCTGGCGCCGGCGCCGATGTCGGCGGCGCCGTTGACCTGCCAGAAGACACGCGCGGCGGTGGCGCCGTTGGTGAGCGTCACCCGGGCGCCGGCCGCCATCGTCAGCGCGCCGCCGACCTTGAAGACGAAGACCGAGCTCGGATCCCCTCCGCCGTCGAGGATCACGGTCCCGGTGTTGGCGACGGCGGCAGCCGCGGAGTGCAGGCCGGGTGCGAGCGTCAGACCGGCGAGGTCGCCCGCGAGCGCGGTGCCGCCGGGCCGTCTGGCCACCTCCTCGTATGCGGTGACGAGATCGGCGTGTGCCTGGTCGACCGTGCTGCCGA
>DATIOB010000225.1:0-5874 GCA_035473605.1 Conexibacter sp. | reverse complement strand
GCGATCACGGCGATCGGCTTCGCCGGCCTGCTCGGCGTCGCGATCACGCCCGTCGCGATCCTGACGAGCGACCACGTCGAGCCGAAGTGGCTGCTGCTGCTCCTGCAGCTCGTGATCGGCAGCTCCTTCACCGCGACCGGCATGTACGCCTGGGCGCGCCGGCCCGACTCGCGCTTCGGGCTGCAGATGAGCCTCGTCGGGCTGGCCTGGTTCGCGTCCTCGATCAGCGCCTCCAACGACGACGTGCTGTTCACGATCGGGATCCTGATCAGCTCGCTCTACTCGGGCGTCGTCGTGCACGCGCTGCTCGGCTTCCCGACCGGCCGGCTGCAGTCGCAGGTCGAGCGGGTCTTCGTCGCCGTCGTCTACGCGCTGGTGCTGCTCGGCCCGCTGGCGCTGCTGCTGGTGACCGCGACCCCCGACGATCTGCCGCGCAACCTCCTGCACGTCGTCGACGACCCCGCGCTCGCGGATCTCGTCGACGCGCTCGCGCGCAGCGTCATGTTCGCCGTCACGGTGGTCGCGACGGTGCTGCTGGTGCGCCGCTGGCTGCAGGCGACGGCACCGCAGCGGCGGCTGCTGGCGCCGGTGCTGTGGTGCGGCACGGCGACGACGACGGCGCTGGCGCTGTCGCTCGCCGGCCAGCTGCTGAACCTGCCGGGGAAGGTCCTGAACGCGACAGACATCGCCGGCCTCGTGATCTTCGCCTCGGTCCCGTTCGCCTTCCTGTGGGGGATCGTGCGCTCGAGCCTGTCGCGCGGCCAGTCGGTCGGGCGGCTCGTCGCGCGCCTCGGCGACGGAGCCGGCACGCCCGGCGGCCGCGGCGCGGGAACCCTGCGCGACGCGCTCGCGACGGCGCTGCGCGACCGCTCGCTGTCGATCGCCTACTGGATGCCGGCGAGCGCCGCGGGCCCCGCCGCTGCCAGAGGCGCGGCCGGCGCCGGCGCGCCCGCCGCCGGCCGCTACGTCGACGCCAACGGGCAGCCGGTCGAGCTGCCGCAGCTGGGCAGCGGCCGCGCCTTCACCGAGGTTGAGCGGGACGGCCGCCGCGTCGCCGCGATCGTCCACGACGCCTCGCTCGACGAGGAGCCGGAGCTGGTGCGCGCGGCCGGCGCCGCCGCCGCGCTGGCGCTCGAGAACGAGCGCCTCGACGCCGAGCTGCGCGTCCAGATCGCCGAGGTGCGCGCCTCGCGCGCACGGCTGCTGGAGGTCGTCACGCGCGAGCGGCGGCGGATCGAGCGCGACCTCCACGACGGCGCGCAGCAGCGGCTGGTGGCGCTCGCGCTGACGCTCGGGATCGCCGAGCAGCAGGTCGAGCGCGACCCGGCGCAGGCGGAGGCGCTGATCCGTGAGGCGCGCGACGAGGCGCGGCTGGCGCTGGAGGAGCTGCGCGAGCTGGCGCGCGGCATCCACCCGGCGATCCTGACCGACCGCGGCCTCGGCCCCGCGCTGGAGGCCCTCGCCAGCCGCGCGCCGCTGCCGGTCGAGCTGGCTGACGTGCCGCAGGAGCGGCTGCCCTCACCGGTCGAGGGCGCCGCCTACTTCGTCGTCGCCGAGGCGCTGGCGAACGTCGCCAAGTACGCGCAGGCGACGCATGCGCGGGTCGTCGTGGAGCGCTCCAACGGCCACGCGATCGTCGAGGTGCACGACGACGGCGTCGGCGGCGCGGACCCCGACGGCGGCAGCGGTCTGCGCGGTTTGGAGGATCGGCTCTCCGCGATCGACGGCCGTCTGGCAGTCTTCAGCCCTGCCGGTGCGGGCACGACCGTCCGCGCCGAGATCCCATGCACGCCTCCCTGATGCCATGCGCGTAGTCCTCGCCGAAGATTCCGTCCTGCTGCGGGAGGGGATCGCGCGCCTGCTGGAAGAGGCCGGCCACGACGTCGTCGGCCAGGCCGGCGACGCCGAGGACCTGATCCGCAAGGTGACCGCGCACAAGCCCGACATCGCGATCGTCGACGTGCGGATGCCGCCGACGAACACCGACGACGGCCTCAGAGCGGCGCTCGAGCTGCGCGAGCGGACGCCGCAGACGGCGGTGCTGGTGCTCTCGCAGTACGTCGAGGAGGGCTACGCGCACGAGCTGATCAGCGGCGGGGCGGCCGGCGTCGGCTACCTGCTGAAGGACCGCGTCGCCGACGTCGAGCGCTTCCTCGACGCGGTCGCGCGCGTCGGCGACGGCGGCTCGGCGCTCGATCCCGAGGTCGTCGCGCAGCTGCTCGGCCGGCGCCGCCGCGACGATCCGCTGGAGGCGCTCACGCCGCGCGAGCGCGAGGTTCTCGGGCACATGGCCGAGGGCCGCTCCAACAGCGCGATCGCGGGCGAGCTGGTCGTCACCGAGCGGGCCGTCGAGAAGCACGTCACGAGCATCTTCGGGAAGCTCGATCTCGCGCCGGCGCAGCAGGACCACCGCCGCGTGCTCGCCGTGCTGCGGTACCTCGGCGCGTCAAACGCCTGACATCCGTCCCCGCAGGGGGTGCGGGTAGCCGTAGCCTCAGACGCCGGCCTTCCGGCTTCCTGCGATCCGGTGCGTCCGGCAGTCTTCCCGCCTGGCGTTCCCCAGGAATGCCCGAGATCGCCGAGAGTTCCCCGAAAGGACCCACCCCGTGAGCGCAGCCCCCATCGTCACCGCCGTCGACCTCCGCCGACGCTTCGGCGAAGGGGAAGCCGCCGTCGATGCGCTCGACGGCGTCTCGCTGGAGCTGCCCTCGGGCGGCTTCACCGCCGTCATGGGTCCGTCGGGCTCGGGCAAGTCGACGTTGATGCACATCCTCGCCGGCCTCGACCAGCCGACCGCCGGCTCGGTCGTCGTCGCCGGCACCGAGCTGGCCAACCTCGACGACAAGAAGCTGACGCAGCTGCGGCGCGACAAGATCGGCTTCATCTTCCAGTCGTTCAACCTGCTGCCGGTGCTGACGGCGGAGGAGAACATCGTGCTGCCGCTGAAGATCGCCGGCCGCCCGGTCGACAGAGAGTGGCTGGAGCAGCTGATAGCGACCGTCGGCCTCGACCAGCGCCGCACCCACCACCCGTCGGAGCTCTCCGGCGGTCAGCAGCAGCGCGTCGCGGTCGCGCGGGCGCTGATCTCCAAGCCGGCCGTCGTCTTCGCCGACGAGCCGACCGGCAACCTCGACTCCTCCTCCTCGGCCGAGGTGCTCGGCCTGCTGCGGCGCTCGGTCGACGAGCTGGGGCAGACGGTCGTGATGGTCACCCACGACGCGCACGCCGCGTCGGTCGCCGACCGCATCCTCGTGCTCGCCGACGGCCGCATCGTGCATGACGGCGACGCCGGCAGCACCGACGACGTGATCGACCTGATGCGGACGGTCGCCTGATGGTCGCACTCTCCCTCCGGGGGCTCGTCACGCGCAAGCTGCGCACGGTCCTGACCGCGCTGGCGATCGTGCTCGGCGTCGGGCTGGTCTCCGGCACCTACATCCTGACCGACTCGATGAACCAGGCGTTCGACCAGGTCTTCGAGACGGCGAACGAGAACACCGACGTCAGCATCACGCCGAAGGAGCAGTTCGCCGACGCCGGCGAGGTGCCGCTCTCCGACAGAGTCCTCAGACAGGTCGAGGCGGTCCCCGGCGTCAGAATCGCGGCCGGCTCGGTCAGCTCCGACCAGGCCGTGATCTACACGAAGGACGGCAGAGACGCGCTCGTCAGAGGCGGCGGGCCGATGATCCTCAACGGCGAGACGCCGCAGGAGCTGACGCCGCTCAGATACGTCGAGGGCCACGAGCCGTCGGCGCCCGACGAGATCGGCCTGACGCTCGGCACCGCCGACGACGGCGGCTTCAAGCTCGGCGACACCGTCAGAGTGTCGGCCGACGGCCCCGCGCGCTCGTTCAGACTGGTCGGCCTGGCGAAGTTCGGCGACGAGGACTCGCTCGCCGGCGCCGCGCTGGCGATGGTCCAGACGCCGGTCGCGCAGGAGATGCTCGGTCTCAGAGGCGAGTTCAACTCGATCGACGTCGTCGCCGAGGACGGCGTCACGCCCGACCAGCTCGCCGCCAGAATCCGCGCCGAGCTGCCGGCGAGGCTGTACAACGTCCGCACCGGCGAGGAGCAGGCGCGCTCGCAGGCGGCCGACCTGCAGGATCAGCTCGGCTTCCTCAGAACCTTCCTGCTCGCGTTCGCCGGGATCGCGCTGTTCGTCGGCGCCTTCCTGATCGTCAACACCTACTCGATCACCGTCGCGCAGCGGATGCGCGAGTTCGCGCTGTTGCGGATGATCGGCGCCTCGCGCCGGCAGGTGCTGCAGGCGGTGATCGGCGAGGCGCTCGTCGTCGGCTTCGTCTCGGCGGTCGTCGGCCTGCTGTTCGGCGCCGTGCTGGCGCCCGGCCTGCGCGCCCTCTTCACGCTGTTCGACGCCGATCTGCCCGACGCCGGCCTGACGGTCGAGCCGCGCACGATCATCGTCTCGCTGCTGATCGGCACGATCGTGACGGTCGTCGCGGCGACCGGCCCGGCGCTGCGCGCGACGCGTGTGCCGCCGATCGCGGCGCTGCAGGATGCGTCGGCGATCACGCGCGGCAGAAACGGTCGTCTGCGCACGCCGCTGTCGATCGTCGTGGCGCTGATCGGCATAGCGCTGATCTGCGTGGGGCTGTTCGGCGGCGGCGGCGCGAGCCAGGCGGCGGCCTCGATCGGGATCGGCGCGGCGGTCGTCTTCATCGGCGTCGGCCTGCTCGCCTCGCACATCGTCAAGCCGCTGGCGACGCTCGTCGGCTGGCCGCTGGAGAAGGTGCTGGGCGTCTCGGGCCGGCTGGCGCGGGAGAACTCGGCCCGCCAGCCGCGTCGCACCGCCTCGACCGCGTCGGCGCTGATGATCGGCGTGACGCTGGTCGCCTTCGTGGCGATCTTCGCGGCCGGCCTGAAGGTCTCGGTCGACCAGGCGGTCAACAGAGGGCTGAAGGGCGATCTCGTGATGCAGAACGAGACCTTCCAGCCGGTGCCGGGGGCGGCGACGAGAGCGCTCGGCGAGGTGCCGGACGTCGCGATCGTCTCGCCGGTCCGCTTCGGCGTCGGACAGGTCGAGGGGATCAGCGGCACCGCGAACGTCTCGGGCGTCGACCCGGCGACGGTCGAGGACGTCTTCCGCGTCGAGTGGAAGGACGGCTCGCCGGAGCTGCTGCGGTCGCTCGGCGAGGGCCAGACGCTGATCTCGGAGGGCTTCGCCGACAAGCACGACGTCGCCGTCGGCGACACCCTGAGAGTGCGCACGCCGACCGACCAGACGGTGAGCGTGGTCGTCAGAGGGATCTACGACGACGACTCCGGCCTGCTCGCGGACATGACGCTGCCCAACGACGTGCTGGCGCGCGACTTCGACGTCACCAGAGCCGCCTTCGTCGTCGCCGCCACGGCCGACGGGGCCGACGCCGACGCGGTCCAGAAGGCGGCCGACAGAGCGATCGCGGCGCAGTTCCCGACGATCGAGGTGCTGACCGAGCAGGGCTTCGTCGACGACCAGGCCGGTCAGATCGACCAGCTGATCGCGCTCGTCTACGTGCTGCTGTCGCTGTCGGTGATCGTCTCGCTGTTCGGCATCGTCAACACGCTGATCCTCTCGATCTACGAGCGCACGCGCGAGCTGGGGATGATGCGCGCGATCGGCACCTCGCGCCGTCAGCTGCGCCAGATGATCCGCTACGAGTCGGTGATCACTTCACTGATCGGTGGCGTGCTGGGGCTCGTGATCGGAGTGCTCGCCGCAGTGCTCGTCGCGGCGATCTTCCTGTCCGGATCGGGCTACATCATCGCGATACCGGCGGGCACGCTGGTCGTGCTGCTCGTCGTCGCCGCAATCGCCGGCATGATCGCCGCGCAGCTTCCGGCGCGGCGCGCGGCGCGCCTGGACTTCCTCAA
>DATIOB010000224.1:0-2159 GCA_035473605.1 Conexibacter sp. | reverse complement strand
CCTACTACCAGCTCCAGAACTACGCGGCGGCGCTGTCCACGCTCGAGCGCTACCTGAGCGAGTCGGGCGCGACCGCGGCCCACCGCCCCGAGGTCGAGCAGACGATCGAGACGCTGCTGGCGCGCGTCGGCAAGGTCGCGGTCTCGACCAACGTCGCGGATTGCGAGATCACCATCGACGACGAGCTCGTCGGCCGGACCCCGCTGACCGAGCCGGTGCTGGTCAGCATCGGGCGCCGCAAGGTCACCGCGATGCGCCCGGGCCGCGCGCCGGAGACCCGGTTCGTGGACGTCGCCGCGGGTGACACCGTCCAGCTGACGATGTCGCTCGGCGAGCCCAGCGTGGCCGGGCCGGCCACCACGCCCGCGAAGCCGGCCGCCGCCGCCGCCACGTCCGGCGGGAACGGCCTCGTCACCGCCGGGTGGGTCACGACCGGGGTGCTGGGCGCCGGCGCCATCACCGCCGGGGTCCTCGCGTTCCTGGCGTCGCGCGATCTCAAGGACGCGCGCGACACCTACCCCGCCTCGCACGACGACCTGACCAGCAGGTCGTCGCGCGTCAGCCGGTTGTCGACGGTCGCCGACATCGCCGGGCTCGCGGCGGTGGTCGCGGGCGGCCTCACGCTGACGTTCAGCTTGACGCGCTCGGAGTCGCACGAGGTGCACGTCGCGGTCGCGCCGAACGGCGTGCAGCTCGCGGGCACGTTCAAGTAGCCGGCGCCGGCGGTCAGCGCACGCCGAGGCCGAGCCGGGTGCGGAGCGGCAGCCACTGCGGGTGCGCGATCGCCGAGATCAGGTGCTCGTGGCCTTCGCCGCGGGCGGCCGCGAGGCTCGCGACGGTCCGCGGATTGCCGTCGAGCAGCAGGGCGGCGCGGTCGGCGCTGCGCTCGCACGCCGCGCGGTAGCGCCGGACATCGAGCACGGCCGGTGACACCACGGCGAGCAGCTGCTCGAGCCGCGTGCGGGTCTTGACCGACAGCGCGGCGCGGACCATCTCATCGTGGCCGCGCTGGACGTCGGGGTCGGCGACCAGCGGGTTCGCCGCGTCGCGCAGCGGGCCGGGCCCGAACAACCGGACGACCGATGCGACCAGCCGGGTGGCGTCCGCGATCGGCAGCCCGGCGAACGCGGCGTGCTCGGGCCGGGTCAGCTCGATGGCCCGCGTGAGGATCGCGCGGACCTCGGCGGTCGGCGTCGCCGCGGCGAGCATCCGCGATCCGAGCACGATCACCGGGGTCGCCGCGTTGACCACGGTGACGTCGGGGCCGCCGTCGCGCTCGTACAGCATCACCGCGCCGGCGCCGAGCGCGGTCGCGATCCGCGAGAACATCGCGGTGGCCGGGGTGTTCCGCGTCGCGGGGATGCGGTTCGCGCCGGCGGCGTCGTTGCGCGCGAGCGCCTCGTCGAGATCGGGCCAGAGCAGCGCCGCGGCCTCCGAGAGCGCCACCGCGACCTGGCCGAGCCCGGACTCCTCGGGATCGCGGATCAGCGCGCGGTCGGCATCGAGCGCGACCTTGAACGCCTCGTCGTCGCGCAGCACGTACGGCGTGTGGATCGAGAGGAACGCGCGCTGGTGGACCTCGGCGACGTGGCCGCAGGCGAGCGCGAGGTCCAGGGTCGCGCGGCCGGCGTCGGCGACGTTCTGGCGGCGCAGCTCGTCGGCCCACGCGACGAGATCGCCGAGCCCGCCGGTCGCGGCGGTGATCGCCTGCAGGTGGAGCGCGATCGCCTCGCGCTTCGCCGGATCGTCGGCCGCGCGCAGCAGCTCGACCAGGCCGCGCCGCGCCTGGATCGCACCGTCGGAGCCCGGCGCGATCGCGATCGCGCGCTCGTAGGCCGTCGCGGCCTGGCGGAGATCGCCGCGCTGGGCGCGCGCGTGGCCGAGGCGGTACGACAGCCCGGCGCGCGGCGCGATCTGCGCCGCCGGGACCCGATCGGCCTTGGCGGTCAGGAGCCGGGTCAGCATGCCCGCCACGCCGTCGACGTCGCCGTGATCGATCGCCAGGCCCGACGCGAGATCGACGGCGTCGACGTCGTACGGATCGTGCTCGACCGCGCGCTCGGCCGCGGCGCGGGCGCGCGCGACATCGCCGGCGGCGAGGTAGTCGCGCGCGGCGCGCAGGTGGCGGGCGGCGCGATCGGCGCCTGTCGCGCCGAACG
>DATIOB010000223.1:0-1941 GCA_035473605.1 Conexibacter sp. | reverse complement strand
GTCCTGCGGACCGTTGAGATCGGGCACTCCGGCCCGCTTGCACGGGTTCGTCGTTCGGATCATCACGGGATCGCGCGGGTAGAGCGGCCGCGTTCCGAGCGGTCTCTCGGTCGCAGAGCCGATGAGCGTCTTGTCTCCCGTCGCGTACGTCGATCTCGCGGGCTGGACCTGGTACTCGCCACCGCCGGCGAGCGTCCGCAGCATCACGCCGTTGCCGTCGAAGCTCTGACCGCCGGCGGTCAGACCCGCGAGGCCGTACCAGAACTCCTTGTACGCCTCGACGACGCTGCCGTCGGAGCGACGGGTCGTGAGCGCGCCGTCGTCGAGTCTGACGTTGCCGGCCGGCAGGATCACCTTGTCGAAGCACTGCGCGAAGTCGTCGATCTCGGGCAGCAGCTCGAGCGACTGGTCGGTCAGTCTCGCGAGGTCTCTCGTCGCCGGCGTCAGCTCCGCCATCAGGCCCTGCAGCTCGTCGGGGCCGAGCAGCGCGCGCGTCTGCTCTATCCAGGGGAAGGCCGCGTCGACCGTCGCCGCTGTCTGGCGCACGCCGGGGAGGATCTCCTTCGCGAAGGCACGCGTCGGCGGCAGCGCTCTGTCGACGCTGTTGAGCGCGTCTCTCGCGATCGCCAACGTCCCCGGCAGCAGCCGCAGCGTCTCGCTGAGGGCGCCGCTCTCGTTGGCGAAGGCGCTGGCGGTCAGGTTGAAGTTCACGATCAAGCTCTGCAGCTGGCCTTCGCGTCTCTCCAGCGTTCTCGCCAGTCTGGCGACCCCCGCGATCGTGCGCGCCAGGTCGCCCGGCTGCTCGCCGAGCAGCGCGTCCTGGACGATCGCCGCGCCCTTCAGCGCCGGACCGGCGTTGTCGTAGGAGCGGTTTATCGCCTCGGCGCCGGTCAGGCCGCGCGTCTCGGGCGGCAGCTCGGCGTCCTGCTCCGGCGTCGGCTTCGAGTTGAGCGCCGTGCCGTACTCCGACAGGACGTGCTGGAGGTCCTCGCGCGAGTCCGACTGCAGCGCGGTCAGCAGCTGGTCGAGCTGGACCGGCGTCGAGGTCTGCGCAACCGGGATCGTGCCGCCGTCGGGGATGTCGGGCGAACCGGGCGTGCCGGGCTTGAGGTCGACGAAGAAGTTGCCTTCGAGGAAGATGCGCGGTCGGATCTTCGCCGTCGCGTCTCTGTGCAGCGGCAGCCCCGACTCCTCGATCTCCATCGTGACCTGCGAGAGGTTCGTGTCCTTGTAGCGGCCGACCGACTTGACCTTGCCGACGTTGACGCCGGCGATGCGGACCGGCGAGCCGGCGCGGAGGTTGTTCGACGTCTCGAAGACGGCCGTGACGCGGTACCCGTCGGTGAACGGGATGTTCTTCGCGAAGGCGAGGTAGACCGGCACGATCAGCACGAGCAGCGCGATCAGGCCGACGCGGAAGCGGCTCCAATGTCTGCGCCGGGTCGGTGGCACCGCGCGACTGTCTCTTCTCGCGGGACTCACGGCGTGTCTCTCGTGCGGTAGGCGTCAAACGGCTTCGCCGTCACGACGGTCGTGCGATTCGATCTGCCGAGCGTGGTCGCCGGATTGCCGATCGACAGTCTTCCAGCCGCATAGGTCTCCTGGCCGGCCATGCAGGTGCCGCCCTGTCCGGGCGCGCCGACCTTCGGGTACGGATTGGAGTGCAGATGGTTGCTTGGCGACGGGTTCGTCGCGCTCGGGAAGGTCACTTCCGCGTCGGCAGGCGCCGAGGCCGGACCAGCCTCGCTGTTGACACCGATCGGCAAGCCGAACGGAGCTATGGTGAACCAAGAGCCGGCCGGGTTCGGATTTGCATCGCGGTCGCCGAGTATCGACGCGGAGTTGTTCAGCAGGAGCGCCGCCCTGGGAAACGGTGCGGCGCTGCGACGCGCATGCGTCCTTCTCGTTGCGGCTGGGTGCGCCTTGGCTCGACGTGCGGCC
>DATIOB010000222.1:0-5249 GCA_035473605.1 Conexibacter sp. | reverse complement strand
GCCGGGTCGCGGTGGTATCCGCCCGAGAGGCCGGGGCCGCGAACGGCGGCGGGGGTCGCGGTCGCGCCGTCGCCGAGTCTCAGCTCGACGCCGGGCGCGAGACGGCCGGCGGTCCGCAGCCGTGCGCGGTCGTCGTCGGCGACGGTCGTGCCGCTGACGATGCCGGTCTCGTTGGCGCCGTAGAACTGCAGCACCTTCGCGCCGGCGAGCCGCTCGAAGGCGGCGGCGCGCTCCGGCGGGACGGCCTCGCCGCCGGTGAAGACGACGCGCAGGCTGGAGAGGTCGCGACCGCCGTCGGCGGCCGCCTGCAGCACCATCGCCAGCTGGGTCGTGACGGCGGCGAGCATCGTCACGCGCTCGCGCTCGATCAGCTCCAGCATCACCTCGACGTCGAAGCGCTCCAGCAGCACGGTCGGGATGCCGAGCAGGGCCGGCGCGACGTGGCCGCTCCAGAGCCCGAAGCCGTACGGCGTCGGGACGGCGCAGAGGATCGTGTCGGCGGCGGTGAGGCCGCCGTTGGCGATCGCGAGCCTGCCGGCGAGCAGCCACGGCTGCTGGCTGTGGACGACGCACTTCGGCAGGCCGGTCGTGCCGGAGGTCGAGTTGAGCAGGAAGATCTCGTCGGGATGGAGGCCGGCAAGCGGGGCGGTGGTCGTCGCGAACGGGGCCGGGCGCGCGAGGCCGCTGTCGATCCGCACGGCCGCGACCCCGCCGGCGGCCGGGTCGGCGAGGTCGGGGACGACGACCGAGCGCAGCGACGGCAGCCCCTCGGCGCGCAGCCGCGCCAGCAGCGCCGCCAGCTCGACGCCGCGGAGGGCGGCGTGGGTCAGCAGCGCGTCGGCCTCGGCGAGTCGCAGCAGGTGGACGATCTCGCCGACGCCCGAACGGGCCGCGACGCCGATCACGACGAGCCCGGCGCGCTCGGCGGCGAGGTAGGCGACGTGGGCGGTCGGACCGTCGGGCAGCAGCACGGCGAGGTGCTGGCCGCGGGCGAAGCCGGCGGCGGCGAGCGCCTGTGCGAGCGCGGTCGCGGCGTTGTCGTACTGCGCCCAGCTCATCCGCGTCGTCGCGGTCACGAAGGCGGCGCCGCCGGGGTTCGCGGCGCGCGCGCGGGCGACGTGGTCCCCGACCGTCTCGGTCCCCCACCAGCCGGCCGCGCGGTAGCGCGCCGCGTCGGCAGCGGTGTGGACGGCGGTCGTCGGGGGCGGGGTGCGGCTGACAGGGGTCGCGGTCGTCTCGGCGCCCATCGGATGGTCTCTCCTCACGTCAAGCGACTCGGTCGCGGTCACGAACCGAGCAATTGCTTGGTTGGTAACGCTAGCCCGCTCGCGCCGCCGCGTCAAGCGGGCGGCGGAGCAGCGGCGCGGAGCCGGCGTCGCCGGCCGCCTACGGATCGAGCGGCCGGTTCGTCCAACCGCCCGCGTGGCGCGGGTACCAGCCGCCGGCGGCGCCGGTGCCGCCGTCGACGTGGACGGTCGTGCCGGTCACGAAGGCGCCGAGCGGCGAGGCGAGGAAGAGCGCCGCGCCGGCGACGTCGTCGGCGCGGCCGGGCCGCCCCAGCGGCGCCCACGTCGCCCAGCGCCAGCGCTCCTCGAGCGGCACCCAGTCGGAGTACGGCAGCTGCGGCGTCTCGACGACGTCGGGCGCGATCGCGTTGACGCGGATCCCGTGCGGCCCGACCTCGACCGCGAGCGAGCGGCCGAACTGCGTCACCGCGGCCTTGCAGGCCGCGTAGACGGCATGACCGGGGATCCCGCGGTGGGCCTCGACCGTCGTCAGGTTCACGACCGCGCCGCCGCGGCCGTGCGCGACCATCCCCGGCAGCAGCGCGCGCGTCAGCCGCAGCACGTGCGTCAGGTTGACCGCCTCGATCGCCGCCCAGCGCTCCTCGGGCGCGTCGGCGAACGGCGTCGGCGGGTCGAGGAAGTGACCGACGTTGTTGACGAGCACGTCGGGCTCCGGCGAGGCGGCGGCGATCCGCGCGGGCGCGTCGTCGGCGGTCACGTCGAGCGCGAGCGGCGTGACGGCGGCGCCCGCGCCGAGCCGCGCCGGCAGCGCGGCGAGCGCGGCCTCGTCGCGATCGACGGCGAGCACCGTCGCGCCGTGGGCGGCGAAGGCGGCGACGATCGCGCCGCCGATGCCCGCCGCTCCGCCCGTCACGACAGCACGGCGACCGACCAGCAGCGGGCCGGGCAGGTGGGGCGTGGGGGCCGATGCGGCACCCGCGCCGCCGCCGACACCGCCATGCATTTCATCCATCGCTTCCTCCTCAATCGAGCAAGCGCTAGGTTGTCAGCTCGCGTCGCGGCGGTCAACGGCCGCGTGAGAGGAGATGAGGCAATGGATCCGAGGCTGATCGTCGGCCTGTCGAACTACCACGACTTCCTCCCGTCCGGCGGCTGGGACGGGCTGCTCGACGTGGCGCAGGCCGCCGACGCCGCGGGCGTCGACGCGCTCAGCGTCGTCGACCACGTCGTGCTCGGCGGCGACCTCTCCGGCTACCCGTACGGCAGCTTCCCCGGCGGCGCCGAGGCGCCGTGGCTGGAACCGCTGACGACGCTCGCCGCAATCGCCGGCCGCACCCGCGACGTGCGCCTCTTCACCGGGATCCTGATCGCTCCGCTGCGCCCGCCCGCGCTGCTGGCGAAGATGGCGGCGACGCTCGACCAGCTCTCGGGCGGACGGCTCGACCTCGGCGTCGGCACCGGCTGGCTGGCGAAGGAGTACGAGGCGGCCGGGCTCGACTTCGGCGCACGCGGACGACTGCTCGACGACGCGCTCGGGATCTGCCAGGCGCTCTGGAGCGGACAGCCGACGAGCTGGTCCTCGCCGCACCTCAGCTTCGACGACGTCACCTGCTCGCCGACGCCGCTGCAAGCCGGCGGCGTCCCGTTCTGGGTCGGGGGCGAGCTGCACCCGCGCAACGTCGAGCGGATCGTTCGCTTCGCGAGCGGCTGGATCCCCAGCCCGCCGACCGGTCGCGAGCAGGCCGCCGCCGGCGCGGCCACCCTGCGCGAGGCGCTGACCGCCGCCGGCCGCGACCCCGCGGGCTTCCGCGTGCGGATGTCGCTGCCGGTCGTGCGCGACGACGACCGCCGTCCCGACCTCGCCCGCTCGCTGGAGGCGGTGCCGCAGCTGGTGGCGGCCGGCGCGACCGACGTCTTCGTCCCGCTCGCCGCTTTCGCGCGCGACGCCGACGGCGCGCGCGAGCTGTTCGCGCCGCTCGTCACCGGCTTCCGCGCCGCGCTGGGCTGAGCAGCCGCAACGCGTGGCGCGCTCGCCCGCCCGTATCGTTCGCGCATGTCAGGTGCGTATCTGCTGATCGGCGAGGGCACGCTCGCCGAGGGCGTCGAGGAGGCGCTGCGCCAGAGCGGCGAGGTCATCCGCTGGCTGCGCCGGCCGGTCGACCGCGACCTGCGACGGGCGCTGGAGGAGCCGATCCAGGCGGCCGTCGTGATCAACCGCGACGACATCGCCGCGCTGCGGACGGCGCTGCTGGTCGAGTACCTGCGACCGGAGATACGGCTGGTCGTGACGATCTTCGACCGCACCGTCGCCGAGCAGCTGATCCGCGTGATCCCCAACTGCAACGTAGTCTCGATGGCCGACGCCTCCGCCGGCGCGATCGTCGGCCCGTGCCTCGACCGGCGGCTGGTCGCGCTGCACCGCGGTGACGGCGGCGAGCTGATCGCCGTCAGAGGTGGCGACGACGAGCAGCCGCAGGTCGCGCCGTACCCGTACCAGCCGCCGAGCGCCGCGCGCCGCGCCGCCAACCGGCTGCGGGCGCAGTTCCGCCCGCCCGACCGCAGCTCGGCGCTGCTGCTGTGGTCGCTGTTCGGGCTGGTCGCGCTCGTGCTGCTGGAGGCGGTGCTGGCGATCGCGACCCACCACGAGCCGGCCATGACCGCGCTCTACGAGGCGACGAAGGCGATCGCCGCGGTCGGGCCCAGCGCCTTCTTCGAGCACGGTTCGACGTGGCAGCAGCTGTACGGGATCGCGTCGATGGCGCTCGGCGTCGTGCTGACGGCCGTCTTCACCGCCGCGCTCGTCAACCGGGTCCTCAGCCGCCGCCTGACGGGGACCTTCGGCAGCCGCACGATCCCGCGCGCCGACCACGTCGTCGTCGTCGGCCTCGGCCAGGTCGGCTTCCGCGTCTGCCTCGAGCTGCGCGCGCTGGGGATAGCGGTCGTCGCGGTCGAGCAGGACGCGCACGCGCCGAACGTCGCGCTCGCGCGCGGGCTGAAGGTGCCGGTCGTGATCGGCCGCGGCGGCGACCGCTACGTGCTCGAACGGCTGTCGCTCGGCCGCGCCGCGGCGCTGGCGGCCGTCACCAGCGACGAGCTGGCGAACATCTCGATCAGCGTCTCGGCGCTGGCGGTCGAGCCCGGCCTGCGCACCGTCCTGCGCGCCGGCTCCAACGAGGTCACGCGCGAGACGGCCGCGCTCTTCCCGATCGGCGTCGCGCAGGACCTCGACCGGGTCGCGGCCGCCGCCGTCGCCGCGACCGCGATCGGCCACGAGCTGGCCCACGCCTTCGTCCACCGCGGCGAGACCTACATCGAGACCCCCGACGGCATCGAGCGCTTCCCTCCGGCAGGAGCCTGAACACCATCTATGTGGTTACATCGGATGCTAAGGTAGCCACATGCTCGAGATCGGCATCCGACAGCTGAAGAACGAGGCCAGCTCGCTGATCGACCAGGTCGAGCACGGCGAGGTGCTGACGGTGACACGTCGCGGCAAGCCGGTCGCGCGGATAGTGCCGATCGGCATGCCACCTGGGATCGCTCAACTGGTCGAGAGCGGCCGGGTGCAATGGAGCGGCCGCAAGCCTCAGTTGCCCACCCCGGTCGCGCTGAAGGGCGAGGGACCGAGCGCCGCCGAGTCGGTGATCGCCGACCGCGGTCCGCAGTGACGCTCTACCTCGACACGAGCGCGCTGGTGAAGCTGCTCGTCGCCGAGGAGGGCAGCGAAGCGGTCCGCGCATCGGCGGCGGACGCTCCAGCGATCGCGACCAGCCGCGTCACATACGTCGAGATCCATTCGGCGTTCGCACGCATGGTCGCCGGCGGCCGCCTCACCAGACGCGTCCAGCAGCGTCAGCTCGACGCCTTCCACACCCTCTGGCAGCCGACGCACGCAGGAAGCGCTCAAACGGATCGTGCTACGCGAAAGTCTCAACCAGCCGTTGATCGTTGTGTTCGAGGATCTCCACTGGATCGACGGCGAAACCCAGGCGTGGCTGGAGC
>DATIOB010000221.1:0-10953 GCA_035473605.1 Conexibacter sp. | reverse complement strand
GCGCGCGCACGCAGCCGTGCGAGGCGGCGGTCCCGAGCGGATCGCCGAGCTGGTCGAAGGCGTGGACGGCCGCCTGCGGGATCCCGCCCTGGTAGTGCGTCGCTCTGCGCGGCGCGCGCCAGCGCCCACGCGCAGCCCCTGGACATCGCCGGTACGAGCGGGTACCGTGTTGGTACTGCGGCGTACCGAGACGCCGCGCCGCGACTGCGCAGAGGGGAGTCCGCGATGGGCGAGACGGCCGAGGCGACGATCAGCAGGACCGACGCGCCGATCGAAGGGCTGCCGCCGGGGCCGCGGATGCCGCGCGCGCTCCAGGACGTCGCGACGGTGACGCGGCTGCGCCCTTTCCTGCGTCGCGCCCAGCGCCGCTACGGCGACATCTTCACGATCAGAGTCCACCGCTTCGGCAACATCGTCGCGCTCGGAGACCCGGAGCTGATCAAGCGCACCTTCACCGCCTCGCCGAGAACGCTCTACTCCGGCGAGGGCAGCGCGCTCGGCCCGGTGCTCGGGATCAACTCGCTGCTGGTGATCGACGAGCAGATCCACCTGCGCCAGCGCAAGCTGCTGCTGCCGCCCTTCCACGGCGAGCGCATGAGAGCGTACGAGTCGACGATCGAGCGGATCGCGACCGACGAGCTGGCGCAGTGGCGCGCGGGCGAGGAGTTCCCCGTCGCGCCTGCGACGATGCGGATCACGCTGCGGGCGATCCTCGTCGCCGTCTTCGGCGCCCACGACGAGGTGCTCGCGCGGCTGGAGGAGCTGGTCCCGCGCATGACCGAGCTGGGCTCCGCGCTGACGCCGGTGCCGATCCTCCACCACGACCTCGGACCGCTCAGCCCGTGGGGCCGCTTCCGCCGCATGCGCGCCGAGTTCGACGCGCTCTGCGACGGCCTGATCGACGAGGCGAAGCGCGACCCCGAGCTGGAGCGGCGCCCCGACGTGCTGGCGCTGATGGTGCAGGCCAGACACGACGACGGCTCGCCGATGCGCAACGCGGAGATCCGCGACCAGCTGATGACGATGCTCGCCGCCGGCCACGAGACGACGGCGGCGACGCTCGCGTGGACGGTCGAGCGGCTGCGGCGTCACCCCGACGTGCTCGCGCGGCTGGTCGCCGAGGCCGACGCCGGCGGTCGCGAGTACCGCGACGCGACGATCCGCGAAGTGCAGCGGCTGCGCCCCGTGATCATGTTCTCGATCCGGATCGTCAAGCGGCCGTTCGAGCTGGGCGGGTACGTGCTGCCGCCCGGCACGCGGATCGCGCTCGGCGGCGCGCTGACCCACTACGACGAGCGGCTCTTCCCCGACGCGCTCAGATTCCGGCCCGAGCGGTTCCTCGGCAGAGCGCCCGAGACGTACGCCTGGATCCCCTTCGGCGGCGGCGTTCGGCGCTGCATCGGCGCGACCTTCGCGCACATGGAGATGGAGGTCGTGCTGCGCACGCTGCTGCGGATGTGGACGCTGGAGCCGACGACCGCGCCGCCGGAGCGGCTGAAGTTCCGCGGCGTCGCCTACGCCCCCGCCGACGGCGGCCTCGCCCGGGTCCGGCGGCGGGAGCCGCGCGCGCTGCCGGCGCCGGCGGCGCGCGAGCGCGTCACGATCACGGTGGCGCCGGCATGAGCGGCACGACGACGACCGACGGAGGCAGCACGATGGAAGACGAGCGACTGCTCGACGCCGGTGAGGGCATCACGCTCTGCGCGCAGGCGTTCGGCAACCCGGGCGACACGCCGCTGCTGCTGATCTCCGGCCTCGGCCAGCAGCTGATCTCGTGGCCGACGGCGCTGTGCGAGCAGCTCGCCGGACAGGGGCTGCACGTGATCCGCTTCGACAACCGCGACGTCGGCCGCTCGACGCGCGCCGCCGTCCCGCCGCCGAAGCCGCAGCAGCTGCTGACGCGCCGCTTCGCGCCCGGCCAGTACACGCTCGCCGACATGGCGCGCGACACCGCCGGGCTGCTCGACGCGCTCGAGCTCGAGAGCGTCCACGTCGCCGGCAGATCGATGGGCGGGATGATCGGGCAGACGCTCGCCGCGCGGCATCCGCAGCGGGTGCGCTCGCTGACGTCGATCATGTCGACGACCGGCGCGCGCAGAATCGGCCGCCCGGCGCTCTCGACCTGGCGGCTGATGCTCGGCAAGCCGTCGAAGGAGCGGGCGGAGTCGATCGAGCGGGCGGTCGTGCTGTGGCGCCACATCGGCTCGCACGGCTTCCCCTTCGACGAGGCCGAGGTGCGCGCGCTCGCCGGCACCGCCTGGGATCGCGGCCACGACCCGGCCGGTGTCGGGCGCCAGCTCGCCGCGATCATCAAGTCCGGCGACCGCACGCGCGAGCTGCGCACGATCACGGCGCCGACGCTCGTCGTGCACGGCGACCGCGACCGGATGGTCGCCCCGACCGGCGGCGGCGCGACGGCGGCCGCGATTCCCGGCGCCCGTCAGGTGACGATCGCCGGCATGGGCCACGACCTGCCCGTCGGCGCGTGGCCGCAGCTGACCGAGCTGCTCGCCGGGCAGGCGCGCACGGCGGTCGCCGCGCGCTGAGGCGACCGGCGCACGCCGCGACGCGAGACGCCGGAGCCAGGCCCGACCGCCTACCCTTGGCCGTCGTGCCCGACGCCGACGTCAACCCGCTCAAGCGCCTCTGGCGACGCGCGCCGCGCTACCGCGGCCGCGTCCTGATGGGGACGACCTGGGCGGTCCTCAACCAGATCTTCGACATCCTGCCGGAGCTGCTGATCGGCGTCGCGATCGACGTCGTCGTGCGCGAGGGCGACAGCTTCGTCGGGCAGTGGACGGGGATCGACGACCGCGAGGGGCAGCTCGTCGCGCTCGCCGCCGCGACCGCCGTCGTGTGGCTGCTCGAATCGCTGACCGAGTACCTCGCCCAACGTGCCTGGCGGACGCTCTCGCAGGAGCTGCAGCACGACCTGCGCATGGACGCCTACGGCCACGTGCAGGAGCTGGAGCTGGCGTGGTTCGAGGACCGCGAGGCCGGCAGACTGCTGACCGTCCTCAACGACGACGTCAACCAGCTCGAGCGCTTCCTCGACGTCGGCGCGCTGCAGATCATCCAGACGGCGACGAGCGTCGTCGGGGTCGGCGTCGTCTTCTTCGTCATCTCGCCGCTGCTGGCCGTGCTCGCGTTCCTGCCGATCCCCGTGATCGTCGGCGGCTCGCTGCTGTTCCAGAGACGGCTGGAGCCGCGCTACGCGAACGTGCGCGAGCAGGCCGGCCGGCTCGGCGGGCTGATCGGCGGCAACCTCGGCGGGATCGCGACGATCAAGGCGTTCGGCGCCGAGCGGCGCGAGTCGCGGCGGGTCGCCGAGACCTCGCGCGCGTACGCCGCCGCCAACTACGAGGCGATCACGCTCAGCGCCGCCTTCGTGCCGGTGATCCGGATCGCGATCCTGATCGGCTTCATGGTCACGCTCGTCGTCGGCGGTCACCTGACCTTCAACGGGACGCTCGAGATCGGCATGTACTCGGTCCTCGTCTTCATGACGCAGCGGCTGCTGTGGCCGCTGACCGCGCTCGGCGAGACGCTCGACCTCTACCAGCGCGGGACGGCCTCGCTGCGGCGGATCCTCGACCTGATCGACGCGCCGATATCCGTGCGGCCGGGCGCGCGTGAGCTGCCGCCGCGGGCCGCCGGCACGAACGGCCGCGCGGTCACCTTCGACGCCGTCAGATTCGTCTACCGCGACGGCGACGGCTCGGTCCGCACGCGCGTGCTCGACGGCCTCGACCTCGACGTCCGCGCTGGCGAGACGCACGCGATCGTCGGCCCGACCGGAGCCGGCAAGTCGACCGTCGTGAAGCTGCTGCTGCGGCTCTACGACGCCGACGGCGGCGCCGTCACGATCGACGGCGAGGCGGTCGGCGAGCTGACCTTCGACTCGCTGCGCGGCGAGATCGGCTACGTCGGCCAGGACACCTTCCTGTTCGACGGCTCGGTCGCCGACAACCTCCGCTACGGCGCGCCGGACGCGAGCGACGAGCAGCTGCGCGTCGCGGCCGAGCTGGCCGAGGCGCACGAGTTCGTCGCGGCGCTGCCGCAGGGCTACGACACGCCCGTCGGCGAGCGCGGCGTGCGGCTCTCGGGCGGGCAGCGCCAGCGGCTCACGATCGCTCGGGCCATCCTGCGAGATCCGGCGATCCTGATCCTCGACGAAGCCACCTCCGCGGTCGACAACGAGACCGAGGCGGCGATCCAGCGCTCGCTGCTGCGCGTCAGCCGTGAGCGCACGACGATCGTGATCGCCCACCGCCTCTCGACGATCCGCCACGCCGACCGCATCCACGTGCTCGACGGCGGCCGCGTCGCGGAGGCCGGCACGCATGACGAGCTGCTGGAGCGCCACGGCCGCTACGCGGCGCTGTGGGCGGTGCAGACCGGCGAGATCACGCCCCGGTCGTCGAGCCCGGCCGCACGATCATCAGCACCGTGACGGTCGCCCAGAGGATGTTGAAGAGGCCGGCCGTCATCGCCAGCCGCGCGCTGTCGGGCGGCTGATCGCCGCCGTCCAGCTCGCGCAGGGTCCGCTCCTGCAGCGGCAGCACGAGCCCCAGCAGGATGCCGCCGGCGAGCGCGGTGAGGACGATCGAGATGTTCAGCCAGACGTCGCCGAGGACGCCCATCGCCGCGGCTCGCGCTCGACGGCGTCGTCCCCTCCGACCTGGCGACGCCGCTCGACCTCTTCGGCCGCACCAGGCTGCTCGACGGGCAGCCCGCCTACCGCGCGCTCGTCTGCGCGCCGAGAGCCAGGGTGACCGCCGGCAGGGGGCTGTTCACGCTGCGCGCGCCGCACCGCCTCGACGCGCTCGCGGCCGCTGACACGATCGTGCTGCCGGGGCTGGAGGATCCGCTCGCGCCGGTCCCCGCCGCCGTGCTCGACGTGCTGCGCGCCGCTGCCGCGCAGGGGACGCGGATCGCCTCGATCTGCGTCGGCGCCTTCACGCTCGCGGCGACCGGGCTGCTCGACGGCCACCGTGCGACGACGCACTGGCTCGGGACCGCCGAGCTGGCCCGCCGCCATCCCGAGATCGACGTCGACCCGAACGTCCTCTACGTCGACAACGGCCAGCTCCTGACGTCGGCCGGCGCGGCCGCCGGGCTCGACCTCTGCATCCACGTCGTGCGGCGCGACCACGGCGCCGCGGTCGCGGCCGACGCCGCCCGCACCGCCGTGATGGCGCCCGAGCGCGACGGCGGCCAGGCGCAGTTCATCGTCCACCCGCCGGCGGCGCCCGACGGCGCGGCGCTGGCGCCGCTGCTGCGCTGGATCGAGCAGAACTGCCACCGCGACCTGACGCTCGAGCAGATCGCCGCACAGGCGCTGATGAGCACGCGCACGCTCAACCGCCGCTTCCGCGAGCAGACCGGCACGACGCCGCTGAAGTGGCTGCACCGCTGCCGGCTGCGGCAGGCGCAGCACCTGCTGGAGACGACCGCTCACCCGGTCGAGCAGGTCGCCGCGCAGGTCGGCTTCGGCTCCGCGACGACCTTTCGCGACCGCTTCAGAGCGCTGCTGGGAACCAGTCCGCAGGCCTACCGGCGTGCCTTTCGCGGCTAGGTCGCCAACATCAACCCGCGTCGATTTCCCCGAGGAGACCCCCAGATGACCGATGTCGTGATCGCTTCCGCCGTGCGCACCGCCGTCGGCGGCTACGGAAAGTCGCTCAAGGACGTGCCGCCGAACGAGCTGGGCGCGATCGCCTCGCGGGCCGCGCTGGAGCGGGCCGGGGTCGCTCCCGAGCAGGTGGAGCACGTCGTCTTCGGCAACGTGATCCACACCGAGCCGAGAGACATGTACATGGCGCGCGTCGTCGGCATGAAGGCGGGGCTGCCGCAGGAGACGCCGGCCTTCACCGTCAACCGCCTCTGCGGCACCGGCGTGCAGGCGATCGTCTCGGCGACGCAGGCGATCCAGTCGGGCGACGTCGAGGTCGCGCTGGCCGGCGGCTGCGAGTCGATGAGCCGCGGCCCGTACTGGATGCCGAGCGGCCGCTGGGGCGCGCGGATGGGCGAGACGACGATGGTCGACCCCGTCTCCGGCGCGCTGACCGACCCCTTCAACGACATCCTGATGGGCGTCACGGCTGAGAACCTCGCCGAGCGCCACAGCATCTCGCGCGAGGAGCAGGACGCCTTCGCCGTCGAGTCGCACCGCCGCGCCGCTGCCGCGCGCGACGCCGGCAAGTTCGAGGGCGAGATCGTCCCCGTCACGCTGAAGACGCGCAAGGGCGAGGTCGAGTTCAAGGTCGACGAGCACATCCGCGACGACGCGTCGCTGGAGGGGATGGCGCGGCTGAAGCCGGTCTTCAAGCGCGACGGCGGCACCGTCACGGCCGGCAACGCCTCGGGCATGAACGACGCCGGCGCCGCGACCGTGCTGCTGAGCGCCGAGAAGGCGGCCGAGCTGGGCACGCCGGTGAGAGCGCGGATCCTCGGCTACGCCTCCTGCGGCGTCGATCCGAAGGTGATGGGCATCGGTCCGGTGCCGGCGATCCGCAAGGTGCTCGACCGCACCGGCCTCACGCTCGACCAGATCGGCGTCTTCGAGCTGAACGAGGCCTTCGCCGCGCAGGCGCTGGCGGTCATGAAGGAGCTCGACCTCGACCCCGCCAAGGTCAACCCCAACGGCGGCGCCGTCGGCCTCGGCCACCCGATCTCGGCGACCGGCACCGTCATCACGACGAAGGCGATCGCGGAGATGGAGCGCGAGGGCCACGAGTACGGGATCGTCTCGCTCTGCATCGGCGGCGGCCAGGGCATCGCCCTGCTGCTCGGCAAGCCGTAGGACGAACGCTCACTCCGGCGGCACGTCGACGGCCTGGTCGAACGCCAGGCCGCTGCCGCCGGAGAGCCGGCCGGTGCCCTTGCGCGCGCCGAGCCAGAGGAAGACCGAGCCGTCGCGCCAGCGCGTCCGCTGCCACGACTGCGTGACGCGCGCGCCGGCGCGCGGGACCTCCTCCTCCGCCAGATAGTAGGGCGCTCTTCTGAGCCCCTCCAGCCCCGGCCGCATCAGCGTCGTGCGCGGCCGCACGATCCCGGTCGGTCTGACGCTGTCGCCGTCGATGAAGCGCGGCAGCGCCGAGCGCTGCAGCATGATCGAGCGGTCGCTGCCGGGCACGTGGACCGGCATCAGCGGGATCCACTGCTCGGGGATCCGCGTCATCGCCTCGTAGCGCGATCTCGCCTCGGTCTCGAACGGCGGCGGCGCCACCGGGCCGCCGCGCAGCCGCTCGATCCAGGCGCGCGTCTCCAGCCCCGCCTCGGAGCCAGGCCGGCTCGACCCGTCCGGCAGCGGGACGGTCTGCTCGACCGCCCACGCCATGTTCGCCATCTCGTCGTGGACGAGCAGGACCTCCTCGACCGGCTCGCTCTCGAGCGCCTTCGGGACGGTCGGGAGCAGCAGCAGCGAGCGGTCGGCCGCGGCGTCGTCGATCCCTCTGACGTTGAGCGTGAACATCGACCAGCGCTGCCAGTCGTCGTCGGCGCCGCTGCCGGCCGGCTCGATCCAGGTGCGCTCGCCGAAGACGTTGGTGACCGCCATCCCGCGCACGGTCGCCACCGACCCGGCCGGCAGCGTGCACGGCAGCACGAACCAGTCGTTGGAGTAGACGAGCGCGAACTCGAGGTAGAGCAGCTTCGCGACGTCGGTCGTCGCGGCGTCGACTCTGCCGAGGTTGGTGCGGCGGTCCTCGAAGGCCCACCAGCGCGCGTTCGGCATCCCGTCGAAGGCGACCGGCGAGGGCAGCGCCGTGAAGGTGACGCCCTCGGGCAGGTCAGCCGGGTTCTCGCCGTGCGGGTCGAGCGTCGCCGCGGCGGGGTCGACGTCGACCGCGTACCAGTCGAGCCGCCCGCCGACGTACTCCTCGGCCGCGAGCACCTTCTCGCCCGCGCCGGTCGGCGCCGAGGCGGAGAAGCGGTACTCCATCCGCGGCGGCTCCCAGGCGTCCTGCGCGGTCGGCTCGGCGAAGACGCGCGCCGCCCACGCCAGCAGTCTCGCGCCGGCGGCGTCGAGCGCGGGGCCGTGCGCCGGTCTCGCCAGTCTGATGCCGTCGGAGGCTCTGTGCGAGGAGGTGTCGCGCAGCCACGCCAGCAGCGCGCCGCCATCGAGCGCGCGCCCGGCCGCCGCCGCGTACGACTGCCACACCTCCGGGTGGGCGGCGCGGCCGGCGTCGGCCTCGGCTCTGGGGTCGGGCTCGGTGATCGGGTAGGCGTCGAGGTAGGCCTGGCGGTAGTCGCCGATCGGGTCGATCTGCCGCAGCCACCAGCGACCGATCGCGAGCCGCACGTCGAGGCCGAAGCGGGCCGGGCGGCGCTCGACGGTCGTCTCCAAGGGGGTCGCGAGGTCGAACGGCTGCGGCTCGGTGGAGCCGGGCGCGCCGGGCTGGTAGCGCGTCAGCCGCGTGCGCTCCAGATGCAGCTTCGCCTGCACGGGCGAGCCGGCGTCCTCGCCGTGGAACTCGCCGAGCTGCCACTGGCGCGAGAGGAACCACAGCGCGTCGCGCACCTCGGCGCGCAGCGCGCGGTCGAAGGCGATCGTGCGCGGCCGTCCTTCGAGCCGGTTCCAGACGGTGATCGAGGGGAAGCGGCGCTCCTTCAGCGTCGCCGCCAGGTCCTTGAGCGGCAGCACCTCAGCCATCGCCTGCCTCCTTCGCCGCGAGCTCCGAGATCTTCGGGTTGTTGAGCGCCAGCGCGAGGCCGATCGAGAGACCGCGCAGCGTCGTCGCCGAGACGGTCGCGGGCAGGAAGCGCGCGTACGGCGTCCGGTCGACGTGGACCGGCTCGACCGCGCGCTTTCTCGCCATCGCGAGCGTGTCGTCGAGCGCGCCGACGACGTCGCTCCAGACCCAGCCGCCGGTCTGCGCGGTCGGCAGCACCAGCAGCAGCGCCTGCGGCGGCTCGGAGTTGGGCCGGTCGAAGTGTGTCGCGATCGCCGTGTCCTGCGTCTCCGCGGGGATCACCTCGGTCCACTCGTCGAGCAGCAGGCCGCAGCGGCGCGCGGCCGGGTCGAAGCCGGCCGGCAGGTGCGCGGTGTAGAGCAGCCGGTCCTGGTCGAGCACGGCCTCGGGCGGGAAGCCGAGCGCGAGCCAGTGGTCGCCGGGCAGGAACGGCAGCTGCAACGGCGTCAGCCGCGGCTCCGGCAACCCGAACGCGTCGGCTTGGAGCGCGACCTGCTCCCAGGCGCGCGCCTGGTCGCGCACGCGCGCGACGCCGGTCAGCCACTCGTCGAGCGGCTGCTCGACGCCGAGCAGGTCGGTCAGGTGTCTGGTCAGCGAGCCGTCGCCGGCGGCGGAGATCGCGTTCGTCGTCTCGGCGGCATGGTCGGGCGCGACGCCGGCGTCGGGGACGAGCACGAAGCCCTCGCCGAAGATCGCCTGGGCGGCCCGCGTCAGCGCCTCGACGCGGGCGGCGCCGGTGGTCGCCGCGGCCTGCTCGGCGAGCGCCGCCTGCGCGGCGGCCGCGCGCCGCTGGACCTCCGCGAGCACGACCGCGGCGGCCGCGAGCAGGTCGCCGTGCAGCGTCGCGAGCGCGCTCTCCTCCGGCGCGAGGTCGAACGGCTCGAGGTCGACGTCGGTGAACGGCAGCAGCGCGCCGACCGCTCTCAGCAGCGCCGCGAGCGTCGCCGGCGGTCTCGCGACGATGCCGGCGAGCGCGGCACGGCGCGCGGCGAACGCTCTGCGGCGCGCGGGCAGCGCTCTGCGCAGATCTCTGAGGTCGTCGGGCACGGCGGTGACGCCGGCCGCGACGGAGATCTCGGCGCGGCGCAGCAGCATCAGGCGCGTGTCGCGCTGGACGGTCGCCGGGTCGACCGCGTCGTGCTCGGCGATCAGCCCGTCGAAGTCGGCCAGCTTCGCGTCCCACGTCTGCAGCCGCTCGGCGAGCCGCGCCAGCAGCGCCGCGGCCGCGTCGCGCCGCTGCGCGTAGGCGAAGCCCCAGCCGGTCTGCGGCACGCCGTGGAGCGCGGCGCGATCGAACAGCGCCGCGGTCTGGTCGATCGTTCTGTCGACGGCGATCGCGCGCGCCGCCGCCGGACCTCTGACGAGCGCGTCGAGCGCCGTGACGCCGCTGGCGAGGTCGGCGGCCAGCGCCGCAAGCCCTCTCAGCGCCGCCGTGACCGGCGCCGGGTCGCGTTCGAGGTCGGCGTCGCCGCTCTGCGTCGCCTCGTCGGAGAGCAGCCAGTCGCCGCCGCGCAGCGGCCGCGCGCGGCCGATCAGCGAGCGCAGCCGCCGCACCGGCGCCGCGACGTCGAAGACGCGGATCGCGCCGCCGGCCGCGTCGAGGTAGCCGATCTGCGGCAGCGCGTCGAGCGGCACCGGCTGCGTCGCCAGCACGCGCGCGAGCACGCGGTCGTCCAGCTCGGCCATCTGCTGGCCGCCGTCGGCGTGCACGACGGTCAGCAGGTCGACCGGCCGCAGCCCCAGCTCGGCGAGCGTGACGGTCGTCTCGCCGCCGGGGCCGCCGCGCGGGTCGCTCCAGCTGACGTGGATCTGCACCTCGTCGAGCGCGGGCAGGACCGTCTCCAGCCAGCGGTCGACGCGCGGCTCGGCGAGAGCGCGCGGGGTCGCGCCTCTGATGGCGCTCGCGCCGGGATCGAGCTGGAGCGCGAGCCGGTGCGTCAGCGCGACGCCGGGCCGCGGCGTGCGCACGACCTCGGGCTCGGGCGGGAAGCCGCCGGTCGCGACGGCGTCGAGCGCCGCCGCGGAGCGGTCGTAGCGCGCCTGCGTCGCCTGGTGGACGCTCTCGGCCAGCAGCAGGTCGCCGACGGCGTCGTTGACGTCGCGCAGCCGCTCGACCTCGAACTCGATCGCGGCGCGCTCGGCCGCGGTCGCGTCGGCTGGCAGCAGCGCCGCTCTGCCGAACGGGTATCTGCGCAGTCTCGCGTCTCTCTCGACGTGCTCGACGAGCCGCAGGCCGTCGGCGACGTTGCGCGCCGCG
>DATIOB010000220.1:0-18850 GCA_035473605.1 Conexibacter sp. | reverse complement strand
AGCAGCACCCCGCAGGCGGCGGTCGCGAGCGCCAGCGCGTCGCGGCGGCCGCGCGAGCCGAGCGCCGTGACGGCGATCGGCCCGACGAACTCCAGCGCGACCGCGGTCCCGAGCGGGAGATGGTCGATCGCCAGGTAGAAGCAGGCGTTCATGCCGGCGAGCGCCAGCCCGAAGCCGATCACGAGCCGGACCCGCGCGGCCGTCCAGCGCGCCGCCGCGCCCGCGCCGTCGCGCAGCCGCCACGGCCGCGCCCACAGCGTCATCACGATCGCCGCCGCGAGCACGCGCAGCCACGCGACGCCGATCACCGGCACGCGCGCGAACAGCAGCACGGCGAGACCGGCGCCGACGTACTGCGTCAGCGCTCCGATCACGAACAGCAGCTGCGGCGGCAGCCGCCACGCGAGCGTGACGGGCCGTCCGGAGGAGGCGGCGGCAGCCATCGGAACCAGTATGCGCCAGCTTCGGAGCGGGCGACTGGCGCCTCGGCGGCGGGGGTACCTGAAGACCAGCCTGAGGAGGTCGAGATGGGTCAGCCGGTCACCACCGCGCACGCCTTCGAGGAGGCTCTGCGGATCCTCGGCGAGGATCGCGAGCTGTTGGCCGACGTGCTCGTCCACGCGCCCGTCGGGATCGTGCTGCTGTGGGGCGAGGACTACCGCTACCGCTTCGCGAACGAGCGCGCCCGCGAGCTGCTGCCGGGCGGCGACGCGCTCCTCGGCCTGACCTTCGCGGAGGCGTTCCCCGAGGTGCTCGAAGCGGCCGACGAGGTCTTCCAGCGCGTGATGCGCAGCGGCGCGACGGTCGCGCTCGACCGCCTGCCGGTGCCGTCGCAGTCGCCGACGGCCTGCGAGGGCAACAGCTGGTACGAGGCGACCTTCTCGCCGGTGCGCGATCCCGCCGGCAGCGTCCGCGGCGTGCTCGGCATCTTCGTCGACGTGACCGCGCACGAGACCGAGCGGCGCGGGCTCACGCGCGCGCTCGCGCAGGAGCACGACCTGACCGTCGCGCTCCAGCGCGGCCTGCTGGCCGACGCGGCGCCGTGCGTGCCGGGTGCCGAGGTCGCCGTCCGCTACGTCCCCGCGACCGCCGGGATGACGGTCGGCGGCGACTTCTACGACGTCCACCGCTGCGACGAGCAGCGCTGGCTGCTGACGATCGGCGACGTCTGCGGCAAGGGCGCCGACGCGGCCGCGCTGACGGCGCTCGTGCGCCACACGATCCGCGCGGTGGCGCCGTACGAGCCCGGTCCGGCGTCGATCCTGAGAGCGGTCAACAGAGCGATCTGCCGCGAGGACTCCGACGGCCGCTTCTGCACCGTCGCGCTCGCCGAGCTCGACCTCGCGCGGAACCCGGCGCGCGTCACCGTCGCGCTCGGCGGCCACATGCCGCCGCTGGTGCGGCGTCTGGACGGCCGCTGCGACGCCGTCGGCGAGCCCGGCACGCTGCTCGGGGTCTTTCCCGACCCGCACCTGCACGAGCGTGCGACGACGCTCGCACCCGGCGATCTGCTGCTGCTCTACACCGACGGGCTGACCGAGGCGCGCGCACCGCGGCTGCTCTCGACCGAGCAGCTCGCGCATGCGCTCTGCGCGACCGGGTCGGCCGCCCCCGGGCCGACGGTCGACACGCTCGTGCACACGCTCGCGGCCGGGCCGGGCGGCTTTCGCGACGACCTCGCGCTGGTCGCCTTCCGGCTGACCGGGCGGTGAGGTCGGCCTGCTGCGCCGGCGTTCAGAGCGCGTCGGCGTCGACGAACGGCAGCTTCTCGTCGAGCCGCGTCAGCCGCAGCAGGCGCCCGACCTCGGGTCCGCCGCGCACGAGCTGCAGGACATAGCCGCCTCTGGTCGCGCGGTCGGTCTCGGAGACCAGCAGGCGCAGGCCGGAGGAGTCCATGAAGCTGAGCGAGCGGAGGTCGATCACGAGCCGCTCGTAGTCGTCCTGGGAGCGCAGCGCAGCCAGCAGCTGCGGCGCGGTGGCGAGGTCGAGCTCGCCGGCCGGAGCGGCCACGAGCGTCGTGTCGCGGCGTTCGACCGAGACGTCGAACGCGGGTGTCGGTTCCAGGCTGGTCATCTTTCAGACACATACCCGCTACCTCCGCGGACGATGCCTGATGACCTTCGGAGGTTGCCGCCGACCCCGATGCGGGTAGCGACCGTTCAGCAATGCATGCCGAATCGCCCCTCTTCGACAGCCGCGTTCGCTTGATGGCGCGCGGCAGCCGCCCTTCCGCGTCGCGCGCGCCGGCGGACGTCCGCCAACCGGACGGCGCCCTTCCCGGCGGCATCGCGGTCACGCTCGCGGCCGGCCCCGACGCGCCCCAGCACGCCCGCCACGCCGCCGCCGAGGCGCTGGTGCACTGGCCTGCGGACCGCCGCGACACGGCGCTGCTGATCATCTCCGAGCTGGTCACCAACGCCGTCCGCCACGGCGCCCGCCGCGAGGAGGACCGCGTCGCGCTCGTCGTGCGGCGGCGCGGGCAGGGGACGCGGATCGAGGTGACCGACCCGCGCGCGCTCGGCGGCGCGGTCGCCGAGAGCACGGTCGACCGCGACGACAAGCGCTCCGGCTGGGGCCTGTCGATCGTCGCCGAGCTGACCGACCGCTGGGGCGTCGAGCGGGAGCCCGGACGCACCTGCGTCTGGTGCGAGATCGACCACGCCTGATTCGCTCAGCCGCCGTCGCAGCAATATCCTTCCGCTCGTGAGCGTCACACGCGACGACGGAGCGCGCACCGACGGGAGCTTCAGCGACCGTTATCGCCGCGCCTTCCTGCGCTACCTGGGCTCCGGCGACGAGGCCGACGTGACGCCGGCGTACGAGCTGAGCCGCGAGGCGGTCGGCGGCCACCTCAGCCTGCTGGAGCTGGCCGAGGCCCATCGCCGCGCCGTCGCCGAGGGCGTCCTGCCCGAGCGCGACGCGCAGCAGCGCGCGCTGCTGGCCGAGCGCGCGGCCGACTTCCTGCGCGAGAGTCTCGCGACCTTCGAGATCGCCCACCGCGGCTACCTGGAGGTGCAGGAGGTGGCGCGGCTGGAGCACGAGCACGCGCGCCAGCTGCAGTCGGTCGCGGAGGTCTCGGTCGCGCTCAACGCGGCGCTGCCGGTCGCCGACGTGATCGACCTCGTGACCGCCGAGGCGCGCCACGTGCTCGGCGGCCGCTCGGCGCGCGCCCACCTCGAGCTGCCCGGCGCGCAGCCGCGGCGGACCCTGACCGCGACCTCCGGCGAAGTCCCGTCCGAGCAGGCGCAGGCCGGCCAGAGCGTCCTGCGCGCGAGCCTGACCGGCCGCCGCGGCCTCGTCGTCGGCGAGATCGAGGTCTTCGGCGCCGAGACGATCGACCCCGGCGCCGAGGCGATCCTCGTGCAGCTGGCGCAGGTCGCCTCGGCGGCGATCGGCAACGCGCAGATCTACGGCCTCGAACGCGAGATCGCCGAGACGCTGCAGCGCAGCCTGCTGCCGCAGCGGCTGCCGAAGATCGACGGGCTCGACGTCGAGGCGCGCTACTGCGCGGCCGGCGACGGGATGGTCGTCGGGGGCGACTTCTACGACGTCTTCAGAACGAACGGGACGGCGTGGGGCCTGGCGATCGGCGACGTCTGCGGCAAGGGCCCGCACGCTGCCGCGCTGACCGCGCTGGTGCGCTACACGCTGCGCGCCGCGGCGCTGTGGGAGCACCGTCCCGAGCGCGTGATGGCGATGCTCAACGAGGCGATCCTCGACCAGCGCGCCGACTACCGCTTCTGCACGGCGATCTACGGGCAGCTCGCGCTGCTGCCGGGCGGCGGCGCGCGCGTCGACTTCGTCACCGCCGGCCACCCGCTGCCGCTCGTGCGGCGCGCCGGCGGCGCGGTCGAGGCGGTCGGCAGCCACTCGACCGTGCTCGGGGTCGTGCCCGACCCGGAGCTGCACACCGACACCGTCGAGCTGGCGCCCGGCGACCTGCTGGTGATGTACACCGACGGAGTGACGGAGGTGCGCAAGCGCGGCCGCGAGGTCTTCGGCGTCGAGCAGCTGAGAGCGCTGCTGGGCGAGATCGGCGACGTCTCCGCCGCGAAGGCGGCCGAGCGCGTCGAGGATGCCGTGCTGAACGCCTCCGGCGGACCGCCGCGTGACGACCTCGCCGTCGTCGCGCTGCGGATCCCGCCCGCATGACCAGTCAGATGTCAGACTTGCAGACGCGTCGATCGAACCCGGGGACAGACGATGGCCGAACGTAGGAGAGCAGCGCGCAGAGCAAGACGACCTGCCGCGACCGCGGTCAGCGGCGGCGGTGAGTCGAGCGCATCGCTGCTGCGTGAGCTCGTCGCCCACCTGCGCCGCAACCGCACGGTGCTGCGCGAGGAGTGGGCCCGCCGCATCACCGACGCGAAGCTGCTCACGGCGATGACCTCGGACGAGATCTTCGCCGAGGCCACCTCGGTCTACGACAACTACATCGAGGTGCTCGAGACCGGCTCGGTCGAGGCGCTCCAGGACTACGCGCGCAACCTCTCCGAGCGGATCATCCCGCGCGGCGTCGAGACCGACGAGGTGCTCGGCATCGTGCTGCTCCTGCGCGACGTGCTCGCGCGCTCGCTGTTCGAGAAGTACCAGTCGGACTTCGACCTGCTCAACCGCGTCCTCGACGCCTACGAGCCCGCCGCGAACCGAATCGCCAACACGGTCGGCGTCTCGTTCGTGCAGGAGCGCGAGCGGATCATCCGCCAGCAGCAGGAGGCGATCCGCGAGCTGTCGACGCCGGTCCTGCAGGTGCGCGAGCGGCTGCTGATCCTCCCGATCATCGGCGTGCTCGACTCGCAGCGGGCGCGACAGGTGACCGAGCAGCTGCTGCGCGGGATCCGCACCAACCGCGCGAAGGTCGTCGTGATCGACATCACCGGCGTGCCGACGATCGACCAGACGGTCGCGAACAACCTCGTGCAGACGGTCGAGGCGTCGCGCCTGATGGGCGCCAGCGTGATCATCACCGGCCTCTCCTCGGAGATCGCCCAGACGCTCGTGACGATCGGCGTCGACCTCTCGAAGGTCAACGCGGTCGGCGATCTCCAGGGCGGCATCGAGGAGGCCGAGCGGCTGCTCGGCTACGAGGTGACGGTGCGGACCGACGCGACCGCGGAGCCGATCCGCTAGCCCGCGAGGCGCGTGCCAGTCCAGATGCCGGTCCCGATCCTCAAACAGGGCAGCGTCCTGATCGCCTCGATCCAGACGGCGCTGACCGACACCGACGTGCTGCGGCTGCAGAACAAGCTGATCGAGCAGGTCGGCCGCTACCGCTCGCGCGGGATCGTCGTGGACGTGGCGGCGATAGACGTGATGGACTCGTTCGTCGCGCGCTCGCTGAGAGCGATCGCGCAGATGACGCGGCTGCGGGGCGCCGAGATGGTGCTGGTGGGGATCCAGCCGGAGGTCGCCTTCGCGATGGTGCAACTGGGGACGTCACTGGAGGACGTCCACACCGCCCTCGACCTCGAGGAGGGCCTCGCCCTGCTCGAGTCGCTCGGCGGGGAGGCCGGGCGCCATGGCGGCCCCGGCAGCTGAGGTCCGGGTCGAGATCGCGTCGGACGACGACGTGGTCGCGGCCCGCCAGGCGGGCCGCCGGCTCGCGGAGCAGCTCGGCCTCGCGCTGACCGACCTGACGCTGATCGCGACCGCGATCTCCGAGGTCGCGCGCAACATCACCGCGTACGCCGGCTGCGGCGAGATCGTCGTGCGGCAGATCGAGCAGCGCGGGCGCAGCGGCGTCGAGGTCGTCGCGCGCGACGAGGGCCCGGGGATCGAGGACATCGAACGCGCGCTGCAGGACGGCTACACGACCGGCGGCGGACTCGGGATCGGGCTGCCGGGAGCGCGGCGGCTGATGGACGACTTCGCGATCAGCTCGCACGTCGGCAGAGGCACGACGATCACGATGACGAAGTGGGCTCCGGCGTGACCCCCGGCGCGCTGCTGCATCCCGACGTCAGCTTCGGCGTCGCGCACGCATGCGCCGAAGGCGAGCAGATCAGCGGCGACGCGTGGGTGGCGGTCGCCGCCGGCGACACCGTCCTGCTGGCGGCGATCGACGGGCTCGGCCACGGCGCCGCCGCCGGCGAGGCGGCCGTGCGCGCCGCCGACGTCCTGCGCGACAGCATCGGAGAGCCGCTCCCGGCGGCGGTGACCGCCTGTCACGCGGCGCTCGCCGGCACGCGCGGCGCGGCGCTGACGGTCGCGCGGATCGACGTCGGCGAGCGCTCGCTGACGTGGCTGGGGATCGGCAACGTCGCCGGCGTGCTGGCGCCGGCCGGCGCGCAGACGCCTGCCGCGGCGGCGCTGCTGCTGGGCGGCGTCGTCGGCGACAGCCTGCCGGAGCTGGTGCCGGTGACGCTGCCGATCGGCGACGGCGACACGCTGCTGCTGGCGACCGACGGCGTCGAGAGCACCGTCGCCGACGAGCTGCGCGTGCGCGGCTCGCTCGGCCCGCTCGCCGACGGGCTGCTGCACCGCCACCGCCGCGGCGTCGCCGACGACGCGCTCGTGCTGGTCGCGCGCTTCTCCCCCGGCCACGCCCACCCCGGCTCTATAGTGAGTTAGATGCAACTCGAACTCTGGATCGACGTCGTCTGCCCGTGGTGCTACCTCGGCAAGCGCAGACTGGAAGCGGCGCTGGAGCGGTTCGACGCGCGCGACGAGCTGACGATCGTCACGCGCTCGTTCGAGCTGGATCCGACGGCGCCGCCGGTGCGCGAGGGCACGCTCGCCGAGATGCTGGCGGAGAAGTACGGCAGCACCGTCGAGGAGGCCGAGGCGCGCCAGGGCCAGCTCGTCGAGCTGGGCCGCGAGAGCGGGATCGAGTTTCGCTTCGACAAGGCCCGCCCCGGCAACACCTTCGACGCCCACCGGCTGATCCACCTCGCGCGCGAGCAGGGCGTCGCGACCGAGGTGATCGAGCGGCTGATGCTCGGCTACTTCAGCGAGGGGCTGGCGATCGGCGACCAGGCCGAGCTGGCGAACGCCGTCGCCGAGGCCGGCATCCCGCTGCCCGAGGCGGCCGAGCTGCTCGACTCCGACCGCTTCGCCGAGGAGGTCCGCGCCGAGGAGGCGCAGGCCGGTCAGCTCGGCATCCGCGGCGTGCCGTTCCTGGTGCTCGACGGTCGTTATGGCCTCTCCGGCGCCCAGCCGGTCGACGCCTACCTGCAGGCGCTCGAGCACGCCTGGGGCGAGCGCCAGGCGGCGTAGCGCCCCGCAGCGCCTCGCCGACCAGGTTCGCGGCGGCCGGCGCGGCGGCGCGCCGAACCCGCGCGCCGCGTTCGTCGCAGATGCGACAATCGCTCGGTCAACGATCCGGGGGAGACGATGAACCGGCACCTGACAGCAGCGACGGTCGTGGTCGCGACGCTGGCAGCGGTACCCATGACGGCGTCGGCCGCGAGAGCGCCGAAGATCGAGCGCTGCGGCGCGCTCGCGAGAACGCGCGTGATCGACATCGAGGCGACGGCGATCGGCTGCCCCGCCGGGCGCAGAATCGCCAAGGCGCACGAGCGCTCGGTCGCGCGCAACGGCGCCTGCAGAACCAGCTCGCGCTTCTGCACCGTCGGCAGATTCACGTGCTACTACCCGTTCGGCTTGAGAGCGCCGATCCGTGTCACGTGCGCGTACCGCGACGACGACAAGGTCACCTTCTCCTACCGCGCGAAGGCGCGCTGAGCCGCCCGCGCGGCCGTGCTCGCCGCCGCGCGCGGCGGGCGCCCGGCGGCCGGTCGCATGGCGGCGGGTCGGCTGGGGTAGATGCCGTCAGGAGATGGCAGACGAACAGCCCGCCCCTGACGACACGATCGACGCGCTCCAGCTCTTCCTGCGGCGCGCGAGCCGCTACCCGCTGCTGACGCCCGCGCAGGAGCTGGAGCTGGCGCGCCGGATCGAGCGCGGCGACCTGTCCGCGAAGGAGCGGCTCGTCAATCACAACCTGCGGCTCGTCGTCTCGATCGCCCGCCGCTTCCAGGGCGTCAGCGAGCTGGCGCTGCTGGACCTCGTGCAGGAGGGGGTCGTCGGGCTGATCCGCGCCGTCGAGAAGTTCGACTGGCGCAAGGGCTTCCGCTTCTCGACCTACGCGACGCTGTGGATCCGGCAGGCGATCCAGCGCGGGATGGCGAGCAACGGGCGCGCGATCCGGCTGCCGGTCAACGTCGCCCAGCGCGAGCGCAAGGTCGCGGCCGCCGCGCGGCGGCTGGAGGCCGAGCTGGGACGTCAGCCGAGCGTCGCCGAGATCGCGCTCGCCGCCGACCTGCCGGCGGCGCAGGTCGCCGAGCTGCGCGACCTGGCGCGCTCGCTCACCAGCCTCGACCAGGTCGTCTCGGCAGATACCGACACGACGCTCGGCGAGCTGCTGCCGAGCGACGCGCCGCTCGTCGACGAGCAGGTCGGCTCGCTGCTGCGCCGCGAGACGGTCCGCCGCAGCGTCGACGGGCTGCCCTCCCCCGGGCGCGACGTGATCAAGCTGCGCTTCGGCCTCGAGGCCGACGGCGCGCCGCTGCCGCACGCGCAGATCGGACGTCAGCTCGCGCTGGCGCCGGCGCAGGTGCGCGCGATCGAGCGCGAGGCGCTCGCGCAGCTCGCGACCTCGGGCGATCTGGCCGCGCTCGCCGACGCCGCCTGAGCACTCCATTGACACCACAAATGTGGTCATGGATGGGGAGTTCTCGGACAAAACACCGCTAACACCAGTTTCCACGGGCTTTTTGCCCGGAACGAGGCTGTAGACCCGCGGCGCAGAGACTGAAATGTTTCTGGCCCATGAGCACTGAGATCCAATCAGGCGAGCACGAGCGACTCGGACGCGCCGTGCGCGAGCTGCGAGCGCGGCGCGGTCTATCGCAAGAGGTGCTCGGCTTCAGAAGCGGGCTCCACCGCAACTACGTCGGCGCGATCGAGCGCGGCGAGATCAACCCCACCTTCCGTGTGCTGATAAAGCTGGCTCATGGGCTCGGTTTCGAGCTCTCCGAGCTGGTGCTGCTGTGGGAGGAGCGGTCGACCGACCCGCCCCCGAGACGACGGCGACGAAGACGCAGATGAGAGACCACGGCGAGCCGGCGTGATCTGGGGTTTCCCCCCTGCCGTCAGCAGGTACTTCCCAAGGTGAGCAGGGTGACCATGAGGAGGACAGACGTGCAGGTCAACGACCTCGATCACGACCGGCTTCGCCGGCTCGCCGCGTTGCACCCACAGAACGGACACAAGGTGCTGAGCGTCTACATGGACCTCGATCCGACGTCGTTCGGGACGCAGCCAGCCCGGGCCTCGCAGATCACGTCGCTGGTCGACGCGGCCGAGCGCCATGCGCGCAACGCCGACCTCGACCACGACGCGAAGAAGGCGCTGCACGGTGACGTCGGGCGGGTGCGCGACTTCCTCCGCGGCGACTTCTCGGCGAAGGGCGCGCACGCGCTCGCGCTGTTCGCCTCCGGCCCCTCGGATCTGTTCGAGGTGCTGCGCCTCCCCGACGCCGTGCCGGGCGCCGTCGTCGTCAACGACACGCCGTGGCTCGACCCGCTGATCGGCCACGGCCGCGGCAGGCGCTGCATCGCGCTCGTCAACCGCCGCACGCTGCGGCTGTTCGCCGACACGCCCGACGGCACGCTGCACGAGGTCGAGTCGTTCGCCGACCTCGTCCCCAGCCAGCACGACAACGGCGGCTGGTCGCAGGCCAACTACCAGCGCAGCATCGAGGAGGAGGTCCGCAAGCACCTCGACCACGCCGCGCACGCGCTGCTCGACCACTACCGCAGCCAGCCGTTCGAACGGCTCGCGATCGGCATCTCGGGCGAGCGCTGGCCCGACTTCGAGCGGATGCTCCACTCCTACCTGCGCGAGCGGCTGCTCGGGCGCTTCGACATCGACGTCGAGAACGCCGGCCCCGACCAGGTGGTGGCGGCCGCCCAGCCGCTGTTCGCCGCCGCCGACGAGCGGCAGCTCGGCGCGCTGCTGGACAGACTCAACGCGGGCCTGGCGCACGGCGAGAAGGCCGCCGCCGGCCTCGGCGACGTGCTCGACGCGCTCAACGAGCGGCGCGTCTCGGCGCTGCTCTACGAGGCCGGCTTCGCCTCCCCCGGCTACGCCTGCCCGACCTCCGGCTGGCTCGGCGTCGGCCCCGGCGGCTGCCCCTCCGGCGAGGGCAACGCGGTCCCGCGCGACAACATCCTCGAGGACGCGATCGCCGCCGCGATCGTCCAGCGCGCCGACGTCCACGTGCTGCGCGATCGGCCGGAGCTCGGCCCGCACGGAGGGATCGCCGCCGTCCTGCGCTTCTAGGCCGCGCGAGGGAACCGCCTCGCGGCGCTGGACACGATCCGGCGAGCATCAAAGGGCAACCGCCTGATCAGCTCGCCGGATCGCGCCCAGCATCCACGATCCGGCCACCCTCGCGCGGCCTGAGACGTGCTTTCAGCTGCTTGCTTCGGCGACGGTTCGCAGGCGTTCCACGGTGCGCCGCAGCAGCCGCGAGATCTGCATCTGCGAGACGCCGAGCTGCGCGGCGATCTCGCTCTGCGTGCGGTCCTCGTGGAAGCGCAGCCAGAGGATCTCGCGCTCGCGCGCCGGCAGCGCGTCGAGCGCGCCTGAGATCGCCTCGCGGTACTCGACCAGCTCCAGCCGCCGGTCGTCGCCGCCGATCGCGTCGACGAGCGCGTCGCGCTCGCCATCGGCGGTCGGACGCGGCGCGTCGAGCGAGACCATCTCGGTCGCGCGCGCCGCTTCCATCGCATCCAGCACCTGCTCGACCGTCAAGCCGAGCGCCTTGGCGATCTGCGCCGGCGTCGGCGGGCGGCCCTGCTCGACCTGCAGCCGCGCGGCGGTTCTGTCGACCGCCAGAACCGCCTCCTGCAAGCCGCGCGGGAGATGCAGCGACCAGCCGTTGTCGCGGAAGTAGCGCCGCAGCTCGCCGAGGATCACCGGCACCGCGTAGCTGGCGAAGGCCGTCGTGCGACGCACCTCGAAGCGGTCGACCGCCTTCACGAGCCCGAGCGAGGCGACCTGGACGAGGTCGTCGAGCGGCTCGCGGCCGTGGTAGTAGCGCAGCGCCAGCTGGCGTGCGAGCGGCAGGAAGCAGGTGATCAGCTCATCGCGCGCACGTCTGTCGCCGCGCACGTGGTAACGCTCCAGCAGCCGCCGCGTGCCGTGGACGCGGTCGCTGCCGGAACGGTGGCTCCCGTCTCCGTCGCCCCGGCGCCGCGCCGCCGTGGAGCGGACGATCGGGCTTCTTGAGGGCATGCCGGGAGCGCTACCCCCGCCCCTCCCGATCCAGCCGCGGACGGTGCGCCGTCGCGGCCGCGCTGTCAGGTTGCCCACATCGGGCGCCGGGTAGGGTCAGCGCGTGAACACGACCTCCTCTCCCGCCGCCCGGACCTGCGACGCGATCGTGATCGGCGCCGGCCCCGCCGGCGAAGTCGCGGCCGGCAAGCTCGCCGGCCGCGGAATCCAGACGGTCCTGATCGAACGCGAGCTGGTCGGCGGCGAGTGCGCCTTCTACGCCTGCATGCCGTCGAAGGCGCTGCTGCGGCCCGGCGCGCTGGTCGCCGAGACCAAGCGCGTCGGCGGCGTCAGCGACGCGACGCTGGAGCCGATCGCCGCGCTGCGTCGTCGCGACGACGTGATCCACGAGCTCGACGACAGCTCGCAGCTGCCGTGGGTCGAGGAGAAGGGCATCGAGCTGATCCGCGGCGTCGCGCGCCTCGACGGCGAACGGCGCGTGCGCGTGACGGCGTCCGACGGCGAGGAGCTGCTGCTGGAGGCGCGGCGCGCGGTCGTGCTGGCGGTCGGCAGCGGCGCCTCGATCCCGCCCGTGCCGGGCCTGCGCGAGCTGCAGCCGTGGACCAACCGCGAGATCACGACCGCGCGGCAGGCGCCGCCGCGGCTGCTGATCCTCGGCGGCGGGGTCGTCGGCGTCGAGATGGCGCAGGCGTGGTCGAGCTTCGGGGTCCAGGTGACGCTCGTCGAGGTCGGCGATCGGCTGATCGCGCAGGAGGAGGAGCTGGCCTCCGAGCGGGTCGCCGACGGGCTGCGCGCCCGCGGCGTCGAGCTGCGGATCGGCCAGAGAGCGACCGGCGCGCGCCGCGAGCCCGGCGAGGCGACCTCCGTGCTGACGCTTGAGAGCGGCGAGGAGCTGCGCGCCGAGGTGCTGCTGGTCGCCGCCGGCCGTGCGCCGCACACCGGCGCGCTGGGGCAGGAGAGCGTCGGCCTGGAGCCGGGCAGAGTCGTCGAGGTCGACGACCGCATGCGCGTGCCGGGCAGCGACTGGCTGTACGCGATCGGCGACTGCAACGGCCGCGAGCTGCTGACCCACCAGGGCAAGCTGCAGGCGCGCGTCGCCGTCGCCCAGATCGCCGGCGAGACGGAGGCCCGCGTCCATTCGATCGGCCCTCCCCCGCGCGTGATCTTCACCGAGCCGCAGGTCGCGGCCGTGGGCCACACCGAGGCGACCGCGCGCAGAGCCGGGCTGACCGTCGAGACGGTCGACGCGCGGATCGACGGCACGGCCGGGGCGAGCTTCTACGGCAAGGGCGAGGAGCAGGTCGCCCGCTTCGTCGTCGACCCGGGCGCGCGCACGCTCGTCGGCGCGACCTTCGTCGGGCCCGACGTCGCCGAGTTCGTCCACGCCGCCACGATCGCGATCGCCGGAGCGGTGCCGGTCGACCGGCTCGCGCAGGTCGCCGCGCCCTTCCCGACCCGCAGCGAGGTCTGGCTGCAGCTGGCCGACTGGGCCGAGAAGACGGCGTGAGGGCTTTCGGCGCAGGGCCGTCCCGGAGGGGGCGAACTTCCGCACATGCAGGTGCGATAGCCGCTATCGTCCCACTCGCCCGATGACCCTCCTGGAGCTCACCACCGAGACAGACGGCACGACCGTTCGGCTCGCTCTCGAAGGCGAGCTGGACATCGCCAGCGCCGGTCAGGTCGAACGCGAGCTGACGCGCATCGAACGCGAGGCGCCGCCGGCGATCGTGCTCGACCTGCGCAGGCTCGCCTTCATGGACTCGACCGGCCTGCGGATCGTCGTCGCCGCCGACGCGCGCGCCCGCGAGCAGGATCGCCGCCTCGTCGTCGTGCGCGGCCCCGAGGCGGTGCAGCGGATCTTCCGCATGACGCGCCTCGACGAGCGGCTCGAGATGGTCGACGAGCCCGCCGGCGCGCAGGCCTAGCAGCGCGCCTGACAGCTCCAGTTAGGGTACCCTAAGACATTCAGGGTGCCCTGACGACGCGCGATCGTCGTGCGGGTCGCCTCCGATCGGACCTCCACCCCGAGGAGCTTCATCCGCATGACACGTCTCCGCCCGCGCAGCGTCGCCACCGTGCTCGCACTGACGGCGCTGCCGGCCGTGGTACTGCCCGCCGCCGCCGGTGCGGCGGCCAGCGGCAGCACCACGATCGAGCTGAAGGGCGCCGCGGCGTCGGCGCTGAGCGCGCAGAAGGTGCGCATCAGCGCGCAGAAGCCCGCGCGCGCGAACGCGAGCCGGATCGTCCTGCCGGTCGCCGGCGGCACGGTCGCGACGGGCGCCACGCTGCGGCACGGCGGCAGCGTGACCTTCCGCAGCACGGTCGGCGGCAGAGCGCGCACGGCGAAGCTAACGGCGTGGCAGACGCGGATCGGGGCGCGTCAGGTGACGATCTCGGCGAAGCTCGCCGGCAAGCGCGTGGCGCTGTTCACGCTCACCGCGCCCAAGCGCGACATCTCGCTCGACGCCGCCAACCGCACCGCGACGGTCGACGGCGGCAGAGCGCGCCTGACCTCCGCCGGCGCCAAGGCGCTGCGCACCCGGCTGGCGCTCAGACGCCTGCCGGCCGCGGCGCTCGGCGCCGTCAAGGTCGCCGCGAAGCTCGGCCCGGGGACCAACAGACAGACCGGCAACGGCAACGTCCCGACGCCGACGCCGACGAACCCGTCGAACCCGTCGAACCCCGGCACCCCGACGACGCCGTCCCCCACCAATCCGACCCCGAGACAGTGCCAGGGCTTCAGCGTCGGCAACGTGCCGACGGCCTCCGCCCCGCTCGACCGGGCGGCGTTCGCGTCCGCCGCCTCGGTGACGACGGCCTCCGTCCGCTGGTATCCGCGCGCGACGTGGATCCGGTACATCAACAGCGGCACCAGAGCCGGCGACGGCGTCACTGCGACCGACGGCGCGACGGCCGGACCGGAGGAAGTGCAGCCCGGCGCGAGCTTCAGACTGATCTACTCGTACAACTTCACGCCCAACACGGCGGCGAGCTGGTACGACGCGACCGCCAACGCCGGCGTGCTCGCCTTCACCGGCACCGTCAGATTCGCGTGGGAGGACCACGGCATCGACATCACCATGAAGAACCCCGAGGTCGAGCTGAACGGCTCCAGATCGCGGGTCGTCTTCGCCGTCGCGGGCGCCTCCTGCTCGACGCTGCCGTCCAAGCGGGTCGAGCTGCTGTCGATCCCGGGCAGCGCGCCGACCGGCGCCGCGCCGTTCGTCGTCCCGACGCTGCCGGCGACGCTGACGCCCGCCGGCGCGATCGCGTTCAGCGACATGTACATCGCCGGCGACGAGTGGGGATCGATCCAGGGCCTCACCTTCACGACCGGCTGAGCGCGGCTTCAGCCGCCGCGAGGGCCGCCCGCAACGACGAGAGGCCCCGCCGTATGGCGGGGCCTCTCTGCGTTGCGGGGTGCTCGCCGGCGCAGCGCGAGCGCTACGGGACTACGGGATGCGGACGGTGGCCGTGCCCTTGCCGCCCACGACGCGCAGGACGTAGGTGCCCTTGAGCTGCTTCTTGTTGACGCCCTTGGCGATCGTGAACGTGATCGTGCGGCCCTTGACCGTGCCGGTCGCGAGCGTCTTGGTGCTCTTCTTGGCGGTCACGCGGACCTTGCGCGCGGCCTTGCCCTTGAAGGGCGCCTTCGCCAGCGACGAGGTCTGGACGCGCACGACGGTCGTCGTCCCGTCCTTGCCGTCCTTGCCGTTGGTGCCGTTGGTGCCGTTTCTGCCAGCGGCGCCGGGCGCGCCGGCGGCACCGGTGTCGCCCTTGTCGCCCTTCGCGCCCGTGTCAGGCGTCACCGAGATCGTGAACGAGCCGAAGATGTTCGGCGTGCGGTTCGGTCCCGAACCCGCGGGATACGATCTGCCGGGGAAGACCAGGTCGGTCGTGGCGATCGCCGGCGCGAGCAGCGAGAAGGTGCGCGTGCCGTCGAACGACAGCGTGCCGGCGTCGGTGACCGCGAGGTCGAAGACCGGCTGCGACTGATCGTAGGAGCCGGTGCCCTGCGAGGTCGAGCCGGAGGCGTAGAGGCGGCCGGTCGTGCCGCCAACGTCGAGCACGATGCGCGGGTTCTCGACCGAGATCGTGAAGCCGTGACCCGCCGGGGGAGCCGGCGAGACGAATGCGACCTTGCCTCTGAAGGCCATCTCGCCCTGGAGCGGGGTCGTAGAGATCGAACCGCTCGCGGCGGGGAATCTCCACGTGACGTTCTCGCCGGCGCCGCGCGGGCTCTGCGGCGTCACGGTCGGCCCGGTCGCGCCATCGCTCGGCGTGGCGGTCCCGGCAGCGCCCATCGGCGCCGGGGAGTTGGTCGTGTAGCCGAGCCAGGTGCAGTTGAGGCCGCTGCCCGAGCAGCCCGCTCTGTAGGCGTTCTCGACGGTCCAGTCGAGCGAGACGCCGGCCTGGGCGGGTGCAGCTGCGAAGGCGGCGCCGCCGATCACGGCGGCGGAGAGGAACAGGTTGCGGGCGCTGCGGCGCCCGATCAGCGGAGTCGTCATCTCGATGACGTCCTTTCGTCGGGAGATATTTCGGGGGGATCTGCGGGGAGGTGAAAGCCCGAATCAGGCTCTCTGCGCCCGAGCCACGCGATGTGGAGGGCGGTGTGGCCGTCGTCGCGCTGCTCGAGCGCCGCATCGACGTGCCAGACGTCGTGGAGCCGCTCGCGTACGAGCACCTCCGACGGCGGGCCGCTGGCGACAGAGCGCCCGTCGGCGATCACCACGACCGTGTCGGCGACGGCGGCGGCCAGGGAGAGGTCGTGCACGACGAGGACGACGGCGAGGCCGTCGGCGGTCAGGCCGCGCAGCAGCTTCGCGAGCGTCGCGGTCGCGCCGAGGTCGAGGTGCGAGGTCGGCTCGTCGGCCATCAGCACCGGCGCCTCCTGCGCCAGCCCGACGGCGATCTGCACGCGCTGCAGCTCGCCGCCGGAGAGCGTCGTCAGATGACGCTCGGCGAACTGCGCGACGCCGGCGCGCTCCATCGCGCGCTCGACCGCCTCATGGTCGACTCTCATCAGCCGCCCGAGCGGCTTGACGTGCGGCGAGCGGCCGATCCGCACGGCCTCGCGCACCGACACGCCGTCGGGCACGCGCGAGCGCTGCGGCACGAAGGCGCGCAGCTGCGCCAGCGCGCGGCCGCGCAGCTCGCCGATCTCGACGCCGCTCCATCTGACGCTGCCGCCCGACGGTCTCTGCAGCCCGGCGACGGCGCGCGCGAGCGTCGACTTGCCGGCGCCGTTGGGGCCGACGACGGCGATCAGCTTGCCGGCGTCGACGCGCAGGTCGGCGCCGTGCAGGATCTGCTTGCCGCCGATCTCGACGCTGACGTCGCGCGCGTCGAGCAGCGGCGCGTCAGCGGAGAACGCCGGCGGCTGGCGACCGAACGCCATCAGGTCTGTCTCCGCAGCAGGTAGAGGAAGAGCGGCACGCCGAGCAGCACCATCAGCGGCCCGACCGGCAGCTCGATCGGCGCGGCGACGGTGCGCGCGAGCGTGTCGCCGACCATCATCAGCGCCGCGCCCGACAGCGCCGAGACCGGGACCACGTAGGTGTTCGACGTCGTCCCCGACGCCATCCGCACGACGTGCGGGATGAAGAGGCCGAGGAAGGTCACGAGGCCGGCGATCGCGGCGGCGCAGGCAGCCAGCATCGCGGCGGCGATCGCGGCGGTCAGGCGGATCACGCGCGGGCGCGAGCCGAGCGAGGCGGCGACGTCGTCGCCGAGCGAGAGGCGGTCGAGCGGCCGTGCCAGCGCGATCGCGAAGCCGAAGCCGACTGCGAGGTACGGCCAGGTCACCTCGAGGTTTCTCCAGCCGTTGCTGGTGAGGCCGCCGGCGAGCCAGAAGATCGCGCTCTGCACGCGATCGGGGAAGGCGGCCATCATCGAGGTCGTGCCGGCCTGGAAGGCGGCGGTCATCGCGATGCCGGCGAGGATCAGTCGGCCGGCCCCGCCGCCGCCGGCACCGGTCGCGCCGATCGCGAAGACGAGCCCCGCTGCAAGCAGGCCGAAGGCGAGCGCGCCGATCGGCAGCAGCGCGATCTGGTCGGGCAGCACGATCAGGATCAGGATCGCGCCGAAGGAGGCGCCGCCGGTGACGCCCATCACGTCGGGCGAGGCGAGTGGGTTGGCGAGCGCGCCCTGCAGCAGCGTGCCGGCGACGCCGAGCGCGGCGCCGACGACGAACGCCTCGATCATCCGCGGCAGGCGCAGGTCGAGGATGATCGTCTTCAGCGGGCCGTCCTGCGCCTGCCCCGTGAGCGCGTCGATCACGTTCGAGAGCGGCACGTGGACGGCGCCGAGCGTCAGCGACCCGATCGCGGCGGCGACGAGCGCCACCGCCGCGATCACGGCGACCAGGGTCTGTCGAAGGTTCACCGGCGGGTCATTTCGAGCTGTGCGGCAGCGCCGCTACCGGTTCTTCAGGTACTTCGTCTGCACGTCGGCGATCGACTGCGCCGAGCTGGTCCAGGCCTGCAGCAGCGAGTTGTCCGTCGAGATGTAGATGCGTCTGTTCTTCGCCGCCTTCGTGTTCTTCCACGCGGGGTTGGAGGCGAGGTATCTGCCGATCTTGTCGAGGTTCGACGGCGTGCCGTGCGGGACCGCGATGATGATGTCCGGGTTGCGCTGCACGATGATCTCGTCGGAGAGCTTGCCGAAGCCCTTGCTGAGGCTCGGCAGCCCGGCCGTCAGCAGTCTGCCGCCGGCCTGCGTGATCACGTCGCCGCCCCAGCTGTCGGGCATGAACGCCTGGTAGCTGCGGCCGAGGCCGAGCACGAGCAGCACCGTCGGGTGTCTTCTGGCGCGGCTCTTGGCGACCTTGATGCGCGTGCGCTGGGTGTCGGCGAGCTTCTTCGCCTGCGCCGTCTTGCCGACCATCTGGCCGATGAACTCGGTCTGGCGCGGCACGTCGGCGACGCTCTGCGGGTCGCTCTCGGCGACGCGGATGCCGATCTCCTTCATCGCCGCGTTGCCCTTCGCCCAGACCGGCGCCGACAGCACCAGCTCGGGGTTGAGCAGCGCGAGCTCCTCGATGTTGGGACCGAACGGGTGCGCCAGCGGCATGCGCTTGACGCCCTTGAGCCCGTTGACGAACTTCTCGTTGCCGCCGAGCGTCTCGCCGACCGCGACCGGCTTGACGCCGAGCAGCGACAGCGTGTTGGCGGTGAACGGCGTCAGCGCCGCGACGCGCGGCGTCGCCGCCTGCGCCGCCGTGGCGAGGCCGAGACAGAGCAGCAGCGCCGCGAGCAGACCTGCGAGCAGGCGCCGGCTCATGCGGGCACCTCGCTCTGCAGCACGTCGTACATGCGGACCTCGTTGCCGTGCGAGAGCTGGCCTCTGGTGCCGGCGTCGCCGGAGTGCGCCTTGCGGAAGGCGTCGCTTCTGAGCCAGCCGTGGAACGCCTCGCGGCTCTCCCACTTGCTCGTGACGAGGTACTCGTTCTCGCCGTCACGACGCAGCAGCTCGAAGCCGAGGAAGCCGTCGACCTCGGCGAGATGGCTCTCGCGCGTGCGGAACGCCTCTTCGAACTCCGCTGCCTTGCCTTCCGCAGCGCTGACCACGTTCATGACCACGATCATGTGGCTTCCTCTCAAGATCTTCG
>DATIOB010000219.1:0-1973 GCA_035473605.1 Conexibacter sp. | reverse complement strand
TGCTCGGGCGCCGACTGGAGCCGCTGCGCGCCTACGACGGCGAGCGCTCGCAGGTCCGCCTGCGCGGCCCGCTCGGGATCCGCCGCACGCTCTGGATCCGCCTCGCCGTCGAGCGCCCGCCGCACGAGCTGGTCGGCCGCGTCGAGGCCAGCGGCGGCGCGACGATCGGGACGGTGCGGTGGGTGGTCGAGGCCGCCGCGGCATCGCCCGGCGCGACCGACAGCGCGACCGCACCGGCCAGCGAGGTCGAGCTGACGGCCCGCACCGACCTCGCCGGCTGTCTCGACCGCCTGCTGCTGATGTGCGGCGGCGCGCACTGGCTGAGACGGTCGCTGGAGCTGGCGTTGGCGGCGCTGGAGCAGCGCGTCGGTCACGCGCGGTAGCGCCGCGGCGGCGCGCCGGCACGACGGAGTTCGAGCCGCGCGAATCGGGCCGTCCGATCCGCGATGATCTGCCGATCCTCGGCGTCATCCTCATCGGCCTCGGCGGCCTGCTGATCATCCTCGCCGTGCGGCTGGCGGCCGATCGCACCGGCATGCCGGCGGCGGTCCTGTTCGTGCTCGCCGGGACGCTGTTGTCGGTGCTGCCGGGGCCGACCGACCACCTCGACCCCGACGTCGTGTTGGAGCTGCTGATCCCGCCGCTGCTGTTCGCGGCGGCGCTCAACGCGAGCCTGCTGCAGATCCGCTCGCATCTGCGGATGATCGGCTCGCTGTCGGTCGGGCTGGTGCTGGCGACGGCGCTCGCGGTCGGGGGGACGCTCGACCTGCTCGTGCCCGGGCTCGGCTTCGCGGCGGCGCTCGCGCTGGGTGCCGCGGTCGCGCCGCCCGACCCGGTCGCGGCACTGGCGATCGGGCGGCGGGCGCGGATGCCGGAGCGTCTCAACACGCTGATCGAGGGCGAGGGGCTGCTCAACGACGCGACCGCGCTGACGCTCTACGGCATCGCCGTCGCGGCCGCGGTCGGCGGCGGCTTCGCGGCGCCCGAGGGGCTCGGGCGCTTCGTCTGGGCGGTCGCCGGCGGGCTCGCCGCCGGCCTCGCGGTCGCCTTCGTCGTGCGGCTCGCGCGGACCCGCCTCGACGACCCGCTGATGCTCAACGCGCTCTCGCTCGCGACCCCGTTCGCCGCCTACGCGCTGGCCGAGGCCGGCGACGCCTCCGGCGTGCTGGCGACGGTCGTCGCCGGCCTCTGGCTCGGGCACCAGTCGTCGCGGACGGAGACCGGCGAGACGCGCCTGCAGACCCGCTCGACCTGGCGGCTGATCGAGTTCCTGCTGGAGGGCTACGTCTTCCTGCTGATCGGCCAGCAGGCGCCGGAGGTCGTCGAAGGCCTCGGCGAGTACCCGGCCTCGACGGTCGTCGCCGCCGCCTGCGGGACGGTCGGCGCCGTCCTGCTCGTGCGGCCGCTGTGGCTGCTGTGGCTGCGGCGGCTGACGCTCGTGGGCGTGGTCGACGCCGACGACGACGGGTTCGACCGCGATGCGAGCGCGGGCGGGAGCGCATCCGACGATGCCCCGGCGTCCGGCTCCGACGGCCGCCGTGCGCGCGGCGTGCGCGGCGAGCCGCTGTCGCTGCGCGAGGTGCTCGCGCTCTCATGGGCCGGCACGCGCGGGGTGATCACGCTCGCGACCGCCTTCGCGCTGCCGCTCGACTTCCCCGACCGCCACCTGCTGCTGTTCTGCGCCTACCTCGTCGTGCTGGTGACGCTCGTCGGCCAGGGGCTGACGTTCGCGCCGCTGCTGCGCGCGCTGAAGCTGAGATCCGACGAGACCGAGGAGCGGCGCGTGCGCGCCGAGGCGAGGCTGGCGTCGATCGAAGCCGGCATCCGGCGGCTCGACGAGCTGCTCGGCGACTCCCGAGCAGAACAATACTGCTATGATATTGTAAGCGGGGGCAAAGATAAGCACTTTTTTCATATCACGCAAACTTTTTTTGAATTATTTTTTGTGGGTAAAATGGATATATCTATAGATA
>DATIOB010000218.1:0-3058 GCA_035473605.1 Conexibacter sp. | reverse complement strand
CCGGGGCGCAGCCGCGCGGTGCGGAGCGCGCTCTGGCAGAAGTCGGCGTAGAGGTAGCGGCCTGCGAGCGCGGGGATCCGTCTGTCGCGCACGACGTAGCCGCCGGTGACCGAGCAGCCGCCGCGGTCATGGCGATACTCCAGCACCGGGAAGACGGCGCCGGGGGCGCGCTCGCGCGGGAACAGCCGGCTTCTCCCCTCCCACGGGCGCCAGCCGAAGTTGACGCCGGCGCCGGCGCCGGCACCGCTGCGACGGACGAAGTCGATCTCCTCGACCGCGTTCTGGCCGACGTCGCCGATCGTGAGGTCGCCGGTCGCGCGGTCGAACGAGAAGCGCCACGGGTTGCGCAGCCCCCACGACCAGATCTCCGGTCTGACCCCGGAGCGCCCGACGAAGGGGTTGTCGGCCGGCACCGAGTACGGTCTGCCGCCGCTGGCGCGCGGGTCGATCCGCAGCAGCTTGCCGAGCCACGTGCCGAGCTCCTGGGCGTTGCCGCGCGCGCCGTGCTGGTCGTTGCCGCCGCCGCCGTCGCCGAAGCCGATGTAGAGCTTGCCGTCGGGGCCGAACAGCAGCAGGCCGCCGTTGTGGTTGGACTCCGGCTGCTCCTGGAACAGCACCTGACGGGCGCTGCCGGCGTCGGCGCGGTCGGCGCTGGCGCCTCTGCGGAACTCGACGACACGCGTGTCGCCGGCGCGATCGGTGTAGTCGACGTAGAAGCGGCCGCTGTCCGCATAGTCGGGCGCGAAGGCGACCGACAGCAGCCCCTGCTCGCCGCCGCTGGCAATGCGGTCGCTGACGTCGAGGAACGGCGTCGGCAGCGTTCTGCCGTTGCGGATCACGCGGATCCGCCCCGCCTGTTCGACGACGAACAGCCGGCTCGGGTCGCCCGGCGCCTGCGTCACGTAGACGGGACCGTCGAAGCTGCCGACGCGCGTCAGCTTGACGGCGGCGCGCGCGGCGGGCGTGGCGGTCGCGCCGGTGCCGGTCGCGGTGCCGGTCGCGGTCTCGCTCGGCTGCGTCGCCGCGGTCCTCGCCGTCGTCGCGGTCGTGCTCTCGCGCGCCGGCGTGTCGCCGCAGGCGGCCAGCGCGACGGCGAGCGCGATCGCGGTCAAGCTGGTCGTCAGGCGCGCCCGGCGGTGCACGCGTCGAGGATGGCAGATCGCGCGGTCCGAACAGTTCGTCTCAGTTGCCGCCTTGGCGCGGTGACGTCCGCCCATCGCGGAACGGGCGTCAAGCCGCGGCCTCCGCCGCCGACCACCCGGGTGAGGCCCCGTCCCGCGCGCGCCGCCTCGCCATCCGTCTGAGAGAAAGATCCCCCCGCCGATGTCCATCGCCCCGCCCGCTCCGCTCGCCGACCTCGCCGCCACCAGCGGCGCACCGCTGGAGGTCGGCGATCCCCGCTGGAACGACCTCCTCGCCTTCTGCCTGCTCAACCGCACCGACCTCAGGCTGCTCGCCGAGGCGGGCTTCCCCAGCGCGCTGGTCGAAGGGCTCCCCGACGCCTTCTACTCGCACGTGCTGAAGTCGCCGGAGCTGCGTGCGATCATCGAGCAGCATTCGAGCGTCGACCGCCTCGGGCAGACGCTCAAGCGCTACTTCCGCACCGTCTGGTCGGGCGAGTTCGGCAGGCAGCGGATGGACGAGATCATCCGCATCGGCATCGTCCACGACCGCATCGACCTGCCGGTCGGCGCCTTCATCGGGGCGATCCTCAACCTCGACAGAGTCGCGATCCCGTTCCTCGTCGAACGCCACGGCGACGACCCGGCGCGGCTGGTGCAGGCGCTGATGGCCTACCGCAAGCTGACGACAGCCGACATCGCCGTCGTCACGCAGACCTTCATCGACGCGCGCGACCGCACGGTCGAGCTGGTCGCGCAGCTCGAGCAGCAGACGCTGAGAGTCGCCGCCGAGCAGCGCGAGGTCACGACCGTCTCGCAGTCGCTGGCGGCCGCCGCGCAGCAGTCGTACGCCTCCGCGACCGAGCTGAGCCGCACCTCGACCGGGATCTCCGAGCGGGCGGCGGGCGCCAACGAGCTGATGGCGCAGTCGGTCGAGCTGGCGCGCAGCGGCGCGCAGAAGACGAGCGGCACCGACCAGGCCGTCACCGACATGCGCGAGGGCGTCGAGCAGATCTCCGAGCAGATCGCCGCGCTGACCGAGCAGACGCGCGAGATCTCGACGATCGTCACGGGCATCCGCGAGATCGCCGACCAGACCAACCTGCTGGCGCTCAACGCCGCGATCGAGGCCGCGCGCGCCGGCGAGCACGGCCGCGGCTTCGCCGTCGTCGCCGAGGAGGTCCGCCGCCTCGCCGACCGCACCCGCAACGCGCTGCAGGACATCACGCAGCTCAACGCCAACTCGCTCGCCGCGATCGAGTCGGTCAGCAGCGCCGTCGCCGAGACCGGCTCCCAGGTCTCCGCCGTCGAGCGCCACGCCGGCGACGCGCGCGACAGCTTCGACGGCATCAACGACGCGATCGGCACGACCGCCGGCTCGCTCGACGACGCTCGCGAGCTGATCGAGGACGCGCGGCGCTGAAATAGAAGCGGCGCGCCAGGCTCCCCCGAACCTGACGCGCCGCGTTGGGTGAGATGTGAGAGGCGCCCGGCGGGTGGGCGGGCCCAGTCGGACGCCCCGCGAGGAAGCTCTGGCTACTGCTCAGGCCACGGCGCGAGCGCCACGAGGCCTTCCTGCCCGGCCGCCGCCCACAGCTCCTCGGCGACGTGCGGGGCGAGCGGCGCGAGGCACTGGATCGCCGTCAGCAGCGTCGCCTGCATCGCGACGGTGTCGCTCGGCGTCAGCTCCCCCTGCTGTCTGAGCACGCGCTGCTCGAAGTCTCTGACGCGCTCCACCAGCGTCATCACGTTGCGCGCCGCGCGGTGCGTCTCGAGCCCCTCCATGTTCTCGGTGATGCGGCGCACCGCGACGCCGTGCCAGTTGTCGAGCCGGCCGCGCAGCTTGACCGCGCCCTCCTCCGGATCGGCCTCCACCACGGCACCCGCACCCTCCAGCTGCGGCAGCGCGTACTCCCAGAAGTTGTGCAGCCAGCGAT
>DATIOB010000217.1:0-3685 GCA_035473605.1 Conexibacter sp. | reverse complement strand
TGCTGACTTGCGTGCCCACCCTGACCTGCACTATTCTCAATTTCCAGATATAAACTTAAAAGCGACGTCGACGGCCACGTCGTCGGGCCGGGCGGGCTGTACGCGCCCGACCAGCTCGTCTCGTACCTCGACGGGATCGGCCTCGACGCCGCCGCCGTCTCGGTCCCGCCGCCGTTCTTCCGCCAGCGCCTCGACGCAGCCGACGCCGCCGCCTGGGCGCGCGCCGTCAACGACGGGCTGCTCGCCGCCGTCGGCGACCGCGCGCGGCTGCTGCCGCTCGCCTACCTGCCGCTGGAGCACCCGGCGGTCGCGCTCGCCGAGTACGAGCGCGTGCGCGGCGAGGCGCGCTGGGCCGGCCTCTGCGCCGGCGCCGGCGGCCGCTCCGTCTCGCTCGCCGACGCCGCGCTCGCGCCGCTGTGGCGCGCGCTCGACGCCGACGCGCGCCTGCTGCTGCTGCACCCCGGCAGCTCGCCCGACGCGCGCCTGGCCGAGTTCTACCTCGCCAACCTGCTCGGCAACCCGGTCGAGACCGCGGTCGCCGCCGCGCAGCTCGTCTTCGGCGACGTGCTGCCGGCGCACCCGCGGATGCGCGTGCTGCTGGTCCACTGCGGCGGCTGCCTGCCCAGCGTCGTCGGGCGCTGGGAGCGCGGCGTCGCGACCGACCGCCCGGGTCTGAAGCCGCTGACCGAATCGCCGCGCGACGCGGTCCGCCGCCTGCACGTCGACTGTCTCGCGCACGACCCCGTGCTCGTCTCGCAGGCGGTCGAGCTGTTCGGCCCCGACAAGCTGCTGCTCGGCAGCGACTGGCCCTTCCCGATGGGGATCGATGACCCGCGCGAGCAGATCGCGCACCTGCCCGCCGAGCTGCGCGAGCGCGTCGCGGTCGGCAACGCGAAGGCGGCGCTGGGGATCTGACGCCCGGGGAGCTACCGCCCGCCCCCTCCCAGCCTCGTCGCGACGAGGTCGGCGGTCGAGCGCAGGTGGGAGGCGAGCAGCGCGGCGGCGGCGCGGCCGTCGCCGGACTCCAGCGCCGTCAGCATGCGGCCGTGCTCCTCGGCGCGGCGGCGCACGTGGCCGGGGTCGCGCATCGACTCGACGCGGTAGCGCTCGCTGTTGCGCCACGCCGGCTCCAGCGAGCGCACCAGCCACTCCGAGCCCGACGCGCGGTAGAGCGTGAAGTGGAAGCGCTCGTGCGCGTCGCGCGCGCCGACGCGGTCGCCGGCGCGGTTGGCCGCGTCCTGCTCGCGCAGCGCCGCGCGCGCGTCGTCGGCCTCCTGCGCGGTGAAGCGGTCGGCGGCCGCCAGCAGCGCCAGCGACTCGAGGCTGATGCGCGTGAAATAGGTGTCGCGCAGGTCCTCCAGCGTCAGCGGCCGCACCCACGCGCCCTTGTGCGCGACGATCTCGACCAGCCCGAAGCCGGCCAGCCGCCGCAGCGCCTCGCGCACCGGCATGATCGACATCCCGAGCTGCTGCGCCAGCTCCTGCAGCCGCAGCGGCGCGCCCGGCGGGATCTTGCCGTCCATGATCGCCTCGAACAGCGCCTCCTCGGCCTGGTCGCTGGCCGTCTGCCGGCTCGGTCTGCTGACGACCTGCGCCGCGTACGCTTCGCCTCCGCTGCTGAACATCGCTCCCGCCCCCTCTTCCGCCCGCTCAGTCGTTCCCGAAGAAGAGGCGGCGGCCGACGCGCGCCTCGACCTTCATGTACTTCCACAGCCGGTCGGCCCCGACCTCGAACTCGCGCAGCACGTTGGTGACCTGCTTGACCGCCTCCAGGTCGGGCGCGTCGGCGAGCACGTACGCCGTCCACGGATAGGTCGTCGACGCCCCCACCTGCAGGTCGTCGTCGTCCATCGTCCCGAGCACCGTCAGGCCGAAGCGGCCGCCGAGGTCGTCGTAGGCGCGCACGATCGTCTGCCCGACCGCCGTGCGCGTCTCCGCGTCGGCGTCGAAGAAGGCCTGCGTCACGCCGAAGCAGAGCAGGACGCGCAGCTGCTCGCTGTCGCGCTGTCGGATCGCGTCGGTCATCTCGTCTCCCGCAGTCGGGTCGTGGTCTCGGCGTCGAGCGTGCCGTCGTCATGCAGCGCGACGCGATAGGTGTCGCGGGCGCGCTCGCGCGTGACGTAGCCCTCGCGCACGTCGGCGGCGACGCGCTCCGGCTCGCGCTCGTGCGGCGGGCCGTAGCCGGCGCCGCCGCAGGAGATCGAGACGAGCCGCTCGCCGGGCGCGACGGTCACCTGCGCGTAGGTCCCCAGCTCGTCGCCGAGCGTGCCGTCGGCGCTGCGCAGCCGCTGCTGCGCCGGCGCGCCGTCGAGGCCGCCGCGCACGCCGGCGGCGGGGTTCTCGGTCCCGTCGGAGAGCCAGATCACCTCCAGCTCGCAGCCGACCGGCCCGTACTCGACGTAGGCGCCGGGCGAGCCGCGGCGCCGTCCCGCGCCCTCGCTGTCGGCGATCAGGCGCTGCTCGTGGACGCGGATCGGGTACTTCATCTCGTCGATCTCGACGCTGTCGCGCAGCAGGAAGCCGGCGGCGCCGATCCCGAGCGTCGTCAGCCAGCCGTCGGCGACCGGTCCGCCGGCGCCGCCGGTGACCGCGAGCATCAGCTGGTTGACGAACGGGCCGCCGTGCTCGCGCGGGTCGACGCCGGAGATGACGCCGGTCGCCGGCGGCTGGTTGCGGCCGGTCGCCGCCATCCCGCAGCCCTCCCCCAGCTCCGCGAGCGCGCCGGCGACGAGGTTCGCGGTCAGCTCCGAGAGGTTGGTCGTCGCCGCCGAGCAGGAGTGCGGATGGCGCGGGATCCCGACGACGCAGTTCTCACGCAGTCGGACGTCGATGCGGCGGAAGCTGCCGGCGTTCGGCGGCACCTCGGCGCCGAGGCCGGTGAAGATGCCGATCATCGCCGCCGTCTTGGAGGTCGCGCGCGTGAGGTTGAGGCCGCACGGCAGGCAGTCGGGGTTGTCGGTCAGGTCGACGGCGATCCGCCCGTTGTCGGCGTCGACGTCGACGGTGACCTGGACGGGGACGCCGTCGGGCGCGCCGGGGACGGGGTCGTGGCGACCTTGCGTGATCGCCCGCCCGGCCGGCAGCCGGCCGATCGCGTCGGCCATCCGCCGCTCGCTGTAGTCGAACCAGTCGCGCTCGTAGTCGGCGAGCGGCTGCGGCCCCAGCTCGTCGAGCAGCTCCAGCAGCCGCCGCTCGCCGATCCGCGCGGCGCCGAGCAGCGCGAGGAAGTCGCCGTGCCACAGCTCCGGCACGCGGATGCGCGTGCGCGCCATCTCCAGCACGTCGGCGCGGTCGCTGTAGTCGTGCTGGACCTGGACGCAGGGGAAGATCAGCGCGCCCTCCTCGTAGACGTCTCTCGCCGCCGCCGAGTAGGTCGTCGGGATCGCGTTCCCGCAGTCGGCGAGGTGGGCCTTCGCGAGCACGGTGTAGCGGTGGACGCCGCCGTCGTCGATCACCGGCACCAGCAGCGACCAGTCGGCCGCGTGCGAGTTGCCGTGGTAGGGCGAGTTGTTGAGGAAGGCGTCGCCGCGCTTCAGCCTCGGGTGCGCCTGCTTCATGTGCGCGGCCATCAGGTCGGGCCCGCTCATCACGTGGATCGGCAGGCTCTCGGCCATCGCCAGCAGCTCGTCGCCGGCGGTCAGCACGCAGCAGGAGAAGTCGCGCGCGGTGTTGAGGATCGCGCTGC
>DATIOB010000216.1:0-4652 GCA_035473605.1 Conexibacter sp. | reverse complement strand
GGCCGGCCTGCTCGGCGCGGGCCTCGTGCACCGCGAGGAGTTGGCGCGCAACCACGCGGCGCAGGCCGACGCGCTCGAGCGCGGACGCGCCTGGATCGGGGCGCAGGAGGATCCGCGCGCCGAGCAGTTCCGTCGGCACGTCGAGCTGGCCGACGTCGTCCCGATCGTCGACGGCAGCGTCTACCGCGTCTGCGTCCCCTCGCTGAGGGACGTCGACAGCGCCTACTGCGCCGTCGTCGACCTCGATCGCGAGGCGATCAGATACGCCGGCGCCGAGACCAACGCCAACTTCAGCACGGGCACGCGCTGAAAGCAGCGGCCTGAGGCCTCGCTTTCAGTTGGGCGAACTCGCTGGCGCTCCTTCACCCGCTGTGCCCGGCGGGCTCTGCGGGCGGGACGCCGTCGGCCTCGTCCTGCGGCGCGAGCTGCAGCCGCCACCAGCCGACGTCGCGCCAGCCGCCGGCCTTCCAGCCGATCGCACGCCAGACGCCGACCTGCTCGAAGCCGAGCGACTCGTGCAGCCCGACGCTGCCGTCGTTGGGCAGCGTGATGCCGGCGCCGAGCACGCGGATCCCCTGCGCGCGCAGCCGCTCGAACAGCTCCGCGTACAGCTCGCGTCCGACGCCGCTGCGGTGGAAGTCGGCGTGCACGTAGACCGACACGTCGGCGGCCCAGCGGTAGGCGGCACGCACGCGATGGGGGCCGGCGTAGGCGTAGCCGGCGACGCGGCCGTCGCGCTCGCAGACGAGGAAGGCGTGGCTCGCGTTCAGCTGCTCGATCTGCGCGGCGAAGGCCCTCGCGTCGGGCGGCACCTCTTCGAAGGAGGCGGCCGAGTCGGTCACGTAGGGGGCGTAGATCGCGGCGCAGGCGGCCGCGTCGCGGGTGGGGTCGGCGAGACGGATCACCCGTTCAATCTGCCACAGATGATGGCGCTCGGGCAGTCGCCGGCGGCTCCCCGCGCCCAGCGCTCGGGTTTAGGGTGCGCAGGAGGCGCCACGATCGATCCCCGGCAGGAGAGGCGAGCATGAGCGAACGGGACCACTACGAGCACGGCGTGCCGTGCTGGGTCGACCATGCGTCGGAGAACCCGCAGGCCGCAGCCGCCTTCTACAGCGGCCTGCTCGCGTGGGAGACCGAGGACGTGATGCCGTCCGACGCTCCCGGCCGCTACTTCATGGCCCGTCTGCGCGGCCGCGACGTCGCCGCGCTCAGCTCGCAGCCGCTGGAGGGTGTGCCGCCGGCGTGGAACACCTACATCGCCGTCGACGACGCCGACGCCGCCGCGGCGACCGCGAGCGAGGCCGGCGGCAACGTGCTGGCCGGGCCGTTCGACGTCTTCGACAGCGGCCGGATGGCGGTCCTGCAGGACCCGGCCGGCGCCGTCTTCTCGGCCTGGCAGGCCGGCAGACACGCCGGCGCGGGGATCGTCAACGAGCCGGGCGCGCTCGCGTGGAACGAGCTGACGACGCGTGACATCGAGGGCGCGAAGGGCTTCTACGGCGCGCTCTTCGGCTGGCGCAGCGGAGAGCTGGCGCTCGACGGCGGGCGCTACTTCACCTGGCACCTGCCGGACGGCGACAGCGGCGACCCGCAGACCTCGGTCGGCGGCATGATGCCGATGGACGGCGACATGTGGCCGTCAGACCTGCCGCCGCACTGGATGACCTACCTCGCCGTCGAGGACGCCGACGCGGCCGCCGAGCGCACGACCGAGCTGGGCGGGCTCGTCGCGATCGCGCCGTTCGACACCCCGGCCGGCCGCATCGTCGTCGTCAACGATCCGGTTGGGGCGGTGGTCTCGCTGCTGGAGCTGCCGCAGCCGGCGTAGACGGCTGCTCCGGCGGCTTGTCGGTCTCGCCGCCGAGCACGGCGCCGACGGCGCCGCAGCAGACCAGCACGAAGCCGATCCCGACCAGCCACGAGACGATCGCGATCGCGATCCCGATCGAGCCGTAGCGGTCGGCCGACTCGGCGATCGCGCCCGGCATGTAGATGACCGAGCCGATCGACAGCGCCGTCATCCCGACGGAGGTCAGCAGCGCCGTCGGCAGCAGCCGTTTCCACGGCACGCGGCCGGCGAGCAGCACGAACGGCGTGAACAGCCACAGGACCGCGCCGGTGCCGAGCGCGATCACGAGCGAGATCAGCGGGCCGGTGTGGTCGAGCAGCCACGTGCGCGCGGCGCCGAAGAGCGTGAACCAGACGACGATCATGCCGAGCCACTTGAGGCCGGCGACGGTGCCGTACCAACCGCGCGGCTGCAACCGCCACGACAGCTCGTAGAGCCGTTGCAAGCCGCGGGTGAACGAGAGCGCGGAGCCGAACAGCAGCAGCACGCCGAAGACCGAGATCGTCGCGTCGGTCGAGCCCGAGGCCGGCGCGAAGACCTGCTCCACCAGCTCGGCCGTCGAGCCGTCGAGCTCGAAGCGCTCGATCAGCGTGTCGGCGATCCCGTCGGTGCCGGGCGCGTAGGCGCCGATGATCACCAGCAGCGGCACGAGCGCGGTGAAGGCGAGCGAGCCGAGCGCGATCGCGCGGTCGACGAACTGGATGTGCACGATCCGGTCGGCGCAGGCGCGCACCAGCTCGACCGCGCGCGCCGGGACCGAGTGCCCGGCGATCGGCCGGCTCAGCCAGGCGAACGGGTCCTTCGGCAGATCGCTCACGGCTCAGCGCTTCGAGAAGGAGCCTCTGGCGAGTTCTCGGACGGAAGGCGAGGCCCCTGGCCGAGTCGTTCCGCCACGATCTGCGCGCGCAGCAGCCACACGCCGACGAGCAGCAGCACGCCGAAGAGGATGATCGGCAGCGGCCGGCGCAGGACCTCCAGCGGGCCCCAGGCGATCAGCACGAGGTAGACGAGCGCCGCGCCGCCGAGCACGGCGCCCGGCGTCGCCGCCAGCGCCGGCGCGACGTGGCCGCGCAGCCAGCTCGCGCGCGGCCCCGGTCCGGCCAGCCAGGCGCCGAGCGCGGCGAACAGGCCGACGACGACCACGACCGTCGCCAGCTCGGCGAGCAGCGTCGTGGCGATCCGCCAGACGGCCTCCGCGGTGGGCACGTACGGGCCGTCGCCGGCGACCGCGTCGACGAGCGCGTGACCGGCGAACCGCCGCACGACCAGCACGACCAGCCCGGCCGACAGCAGCAGCACGCCGCTGGTCAGCAGCGCGCGGCGGCGGGCGCCGCGCGCGAGCCAGATCGCGAGCGCGTAGAGCGCGAGCGCGAGCACGCCGGGCAGCCACCCGACCAGCTTCAGCAGATCGCCGGCGCTGCGCAGCGTCTTCAGCTGCTCGGGCTGCAGGATCACGATCCGCCCGCTCGGCGGGAGCTGCTCGATGCGGTCGCCGCTGAAGCCGGCCTGCTGCGCGATCGCGGTCGCCAGCGGCCGCAGGTCGAGCACGACGCCGCGGCCGGCGACGACGGTCCCGCCGCCGTCGACGAGGTCGACGAGCTGCTCGTGCGTGATGCGGTTGGCCTCGACCCACAGTCTCTGCACGCGCGGCGCGTCGAGCAGCCGCTCGGTCGCGCGCTGCGCGGCCTCGCGCACGAGCACGCCGGCCTGCGGGGCGAGCGGCTGCAGCCGCGGCGGCAGCACCTCCTCCAGCGCCGTGGTCGCGCGCGAGCCGTCGGCGACCGAGCTGGCGATCGCGTCGGCGACCGGGTCGCGGATCACCTCCTCGCGCAGCAGCGCCGTGCTGGTCGCGGTCCAGTCGTCGGTGTTGAGCAGCTGGCGGTCGGCCCACGTGCCCAGCAACGTGATGACGGTCAGCAAGGCGGCGAGCGCCAGGAGGATGCGGCTGATCAGCGGCATGAGCGCAACGCTATCCGGAGTGGTGGGGAATTTCGACAGCGCGGTTGAGAAGCGGGCGCTTGGCAGGGGATAATTTGCGCATCGCCAATTTCACGACCTGGAGAGTGGCATGTTCGTTCCCCGCCGGCGACCGCTGATGCGCGCCGCGATGATGGGCGGTGCCGGCTACATGGCCGGCAAGCGTGCCCAGCGCTCGAATTACCGCGAAGCAGACCAGGAGCAGCGGATCGAGGAGCTGGAGCAGCAGCAGGCCGGGCAGCAGCCCGCCCCTCCGCCGGCTCCGGCGCCCGTGACCGCGCCGTCGGCCGCGCCCGCGGGCGGGGACCTCGTCGCCAAGCTCGGCGAGCTGAAGGGCCTGCTCGACGCCGGCGCGCTGACGCAGTCCGAGTTCGAAGCCGCCAAGGCCAAAGTCCTGCAAGGCGCCTGAGAGGGGCACGGAATGACACTGGGACCGATGCAGCTCGTCGTCTTCGGCTTCGACGGCGGGGAGCCGAGAGGCGAGGTGCTGGCCGAGCTGCAGCGCCTCGCCGAGCACGACATCGTGCGGCTGGTCGACGTGCTCGCCGTGCGCAAGGCGCACGACGGCACCGTGCAGGTGCTGGAGCTGAGCGCCGTCGCGGGCGACGACGGCGAGCTGGGGAAGCTGCTGGCGGCGCTGACCGGCCTGCAGGCCGAAGCCGACAGCGGACAGCCGAGCCACGCCGAGCAGGTCGCGGCCGCCGAGGAGGACGTCTGGTACGTCGCCGACGCGATCCCGCCGGGCAGCGCGGCGGCGATCGCGCTGCTGGAGCACCGCTGGGCGATCCCCCTGCGCGACAGACTCCAGGGTCTCGGCGGGCGGATG
>DATIOB010000215.1:0-27619 GCA_035473605.1 Conexibacter sp. | reverse complement strand
GCGAAGCGCGGGGAGATGCCGTTGGCGACGCCGAGCAGGCCGACGAGGCGCGGGAAGGCGATCGTGCGGCGGTCGGCGGTGACAGCGTCGAGGATCGCGGCGGCGAGCGCCTCGGGCGAGGCCGCTCTGGCGTCGCCGTGGTACCAGGCCGGCATGCGCGCCTTCTCGTGGTCGTGCAGCGAGGTCGCGATCTCGCCCGGGAAGGCGACCGTCAGCGAGACGCCGGTGCCGGCCAGCTCGTGGCGCAGCGCCTCGCCGAAGGCGCGCTGGGCGGCCTTCGTCGCGCCGTAGACGGCGGCGTCGGGGAAGGCGCGCTGACCGGCGCCGGAGGAGACGATCACGACGTGGCCGCGGCCGGCGGCGACCATCGGCTCCAGCGCCGCCCGCACCGTCCAGACGGTCCCGAGCCAGTTGACCGCCGTCATCCGCTCGATCCGCTCCGGCGCCAGCTCGCGGAAGGGGCCGTAGTGGGCGATGCCGGCGTTGGCGACGACCAGCTCGATCCCGCCGGTCGCGGCGACGAAGCGCTCGACCACCGCGTCGACCTGCGCCCGCTCGGCGACGTCGCACGGCAGCGCGTGGTGGGAGCCGGCGAGGCCCGGCAGCTCGGCCGCGAGCCGCTCCAGCTCGGGCGCGGAGCGCGCCGCCAGGCCGAGCCGGGCGCCGCGCGCCGCCAGCGCATGGGCGAGCGCGCGCCCGATTCCGCTCGAGGCGCCCGTCACGAGCGCCCGCGTGCCGCTGCCGACCTCCATGGGGGCGAGCTTAGTACTACGATCCGGAGTCCGGGCCGGGTTGCCGGCGGATCGAGCAGCGGAAAGGGGAGAACGCGTGTCCCACGAGCACGTGACGGTCGCGGAGGAGGAGTACCTCCAGATGCTCTTCTGGCTGTTCGAGGCCAACCTGCCGATGACGGGCGCCAACCTCGCGCGCGCGATGCAGCTGTCGGCGCCGACGGTCCACGAGATGCTCGGCCGGCTCGCGCGCGACGGCTACGTCACGCGCGCCGCCGACAAGTCGATCTCGTTCACCGAGGAGGGGCGCCGCCAGGCCGAGGAGGTCACCAGCCGCCATCGTCTGATCGAGCGCTTCCTGACCGACGTCGTCGGCGTCCCCTGGGACGACGTGCACGAGGAGGCCGAGCGGCTCGAGCACGCGATGACGCCGCGCTTCGAGGCGTACGTGCGCGCCTCGGTCGGCGATGCGACGACCTGCCCGCACGGCCATCCGATCAAGGTCGGCGAGCGCATCTCGGGCGTGCCGCTGGCCGACTGCGACGTCGGCGCCAGCGTCACGATCCTGCGGCTGGAGAACGAGGCCGAGGACGTCCTCCACTACCTGATGGCCCACGGCATCGAGCCGGGCCTCGACGGGACCGTCGCGTCCAGCGACGACGAGCAGGTGACGGTCGCGGCCGCCGGCGGCGAGCAGCACACGATCACGCGCATCGTCGCCGAGACGGTCACTGTCAGAGCCGACCCCTCACCGCCGCCCCGCACGGCAATCCCGGCGGAGCAGCTTGTGATGGGCAAGGAGCGCTACGGCCGCTAGGCGACCGGCAGCGAGTTGACGGCGTCTGCCAGACGGCCGACGCCCTCTTCGATCTCGGCGGGCTGCACGCCGGAGTACGCGAGGCGGAAGGCGTTTTCGCCGCCCTCGATGAGGAAGTCGGTGCCCTTCACGATCGCGACGCCGCGCTCGGCGGCCGCCTTGAAGAGCGCGTCGGCGTCGAACCCCTCCGGCATCTCGACCCAGAGGAAGTAGCCGCCCTCGGGCGCGACGAATCTGGCCTCCGGCAGCTTCGCGGCGAGCGCGTCGCAGAGCGCCTCCGAGCGCTCCTTCAGCGCGACCTTGACCGTCTCGATCGAGCGGTCGTAGGAGCCGTTGCGGCAGAAGGTGTTGACGATCGACTGCGCGACCATGTTCGGCGAGATGTAGGTGTTGGTCGCCAGCTTCGCGATCCGCGCGATCAGCTTCTCCGGGCCGACGAGGTAGCCGACGCGGATGCCGGGACAGACCGTCTTGGAGAACGACGAGGCGTAGACGACCTGGTCGTCCTGCGCCAGCGACAGCATCGTCGGCAGCGTCTCGCCGGTGAAGCGCAGCTCGACGTACGGATCGTCCTCGAAGATCAGGAAGCCGTTGGCCTTCGCCAGCTCGACCAGCGCCTGCCGCTTCTCCAGCGACAGCGTGTAGCCGGCGGGGTTCTGGAAGTTCGGGATCAGATGCGCCAGGCGCGGTCTGACGCCGTCGGCGATCAGCGCCTCGACGCCCGCGACGTCGACGCCGTCGGGCTGCAGCGCGACCGGGCGCAGGTCGCCGCCGCGCGAACGCAGCGACAGCAGCGTGCGGTCGTAGGTCGGCCGCTCGACGATCACGACGTCGTCGGGCTCGACGAGCGCCTCGAAGAGGAAGGCGTCGGCCTGCATCGAGCCGTTGGTGACGATCACGTTCTCCGGCGCGACCCCGTGCTTCTCGGCGATCCAGGCGCGCAGCGGTCTGTAGCCGATCGACGTGCCGTACGAGAAGGTCCCGGACGGGTCAGCCGTGAAGGCGGCGTCAGCCGCGGCGCGCAGCCCCTCGACGTCGATGATGTCGAGCGAGGGTGCACCGCGCGCGAAGGAGATCGGAGCGGGTTCGGAGGCCATCCCCGCAGGGTACGCGATTAACGACGCAGCGCCCCGTGCGGGGCGCTGCGGTGAAACACAGATGCGGCGATGCTGCTACTTGAGCAGCTCCATCGCCAGCTCGGCCGTCTCGGTCGGGGTGCGACCGACGCGGACGCCCTTCGCCTCCAGCGCCTCGGCCTTCGCTCTCGCAGTGCCGGCCGTGCCGGAGACGATCGCGCCGGAGTGGCCCATCGTCTTGCCCTCGGGCGCCGTGAAGCCGGCGATGTAGGCGACGACCGGCTTGGTGACGTGCGCCGCGATGTACTCGGCCGCCTCCTCCTCGGCGGAGCCGCCGATCTCGCCGCTCATCACGATCAGCTCGGTCTCCGGGTCGGCCTCGAACAGCGCGATGATGTCGATGAACGAGGAGCCCGGGACCGGGTCGCCGCCGATGCCGACGATCGAGGAGTTGCCGAAGCCGCGCTGCGCCAGCTCGTTGCCGATCTGGTAGGTCAGCGTGCCGGAGCGCGAGACGACGCCGACGTTGCCCGGCTTGAAGAACGACGCCGGGATGATGCCGACGCTCGCCTTGCCCGGCGAGAGGATGCCCGGGCAGTTGGGGCCGACGAGACGCACGTCCGGGTTGCGCTTGAGCTGCGTGTAGACGCGCAGCTCGTCGTGCGCCGGGATGCCCTCGGTGATCGCCACGATCAGTCTGATGCCGGCGTCCGCGGCCTCGAGGATCGAGTCGGCCGCGAAGCGCGGCGGGACGAAGATCATCGCCGTGTTGGCGCCGGCCTTCTCGACCGAGTCGGCGATCGTGTTGAAGACGGGGATCCCGTCGACGTCCTGGCCGCCCTTGCCGGGCGTCACGCCGGCGACGACCTGCGTGCCGTAGCGCTTGTTGTTGGTCGCGTGGAAGGTGCCCTCGCGGCCGGTGATGCCCGTGACGACGAGGCGGGTCTCTCTGTCGACGAGGACGCTCATGCGGCAACTCCGGTCTTGGCGAGCTCGACGACCTTCTCGGCCGCCTCGTTCATCGTCGTCGCGGTCGCGACGTTCGGCAGGTTCGCGTCGGCGAGCAGCTGGCGCCCCTCGACGTCGTTGGTGCCGTCGAGCCGGACGACGAACGGCACCGTCGGCTGGATCACGCCGTAGGCCTCGATCAGGCCCTTCGCGACCTCGTCGCAGCGCGTGATGCCGCCGAAGATGTTGAAGAGGACCGCTCTGACCTTCGGGTCGGAGAGGATCACCTCGACCGCGGAGACGATCGCGTCGGACTTCGAGCCGCCGCCGGCGTCGAGGAAGTTGGCGGCCGCGCCGCCGGCGAGGCCGACGACGTCGAGCGTCGACATCACGAGCCCGGCGCCGTTGCCGAGGATGCCGATGTCGCCGTCGAGCTTCACGTACGTGAGGCCGCGCTCGTGCGCCATCTGCTCCTGCGGGTCCTCGGCGGAGGGATCGCGCAGCGCCGCGTTGTCCGGGTGGCGGTAGAGCGAGTTGCCGTCGAGCGTGACCTTCGCGTCGAGCGCGACGACCTCGCGCGCCGGCGTGATGATCAGCGGGTTGACCTCGATCAGCATCGCCTCTTCGGCGACGAAGGTCGCGTACAGCTTCGTCAGCATCGCGCCGACCGGGCGGATCAGGTCGGCCGGGATGCCGGCGGCGAACGCCAGCTTGCGGCCGTGGAAGTCCTGAAAGCCGAGCAGCGGGTCGACGTGCAGTCTCGCGAGCGCCTCGGGAGTCTTCTCCGCGACCTCCTCGATGTCCATGCCGCCCTGGGTCGAGAGCATGACCAACGGGGCCTTGGCGGCACGGTCGAAGACGATCGACGCGTAGTACTCCTCGGCGATCTCAGAGGCGCCCTCGATCCAGACCTCGTGGACCGTGAAGCCCTTGATGTCCATCCCGAGGATGTCGGTGGCGTACTGCGTCGCCTCCGCTCTGTCCTTCGCGAGTTTCACGCCGCCGGCCTTGCCGCGGCCACCGATCAAGACTTGCGCCTTGACGACGCAGGGGTATCCAATTTCATCAGCTGCGGCGACGGCGGCTTCAACCGTTGCGGCAGGCTTCCCGGAGGGGACCGGGATTCCATGTCGGGCGAAAAGTTGCTTGCCCTGATATTCGAGCAGGTCCATAGCGCTCGCGGACTCTACTCCGCAATACCAGAATTGGTCCCCACAACGCGCGAATACCTGCCGAGCAGGCATAATGGCCGGCCAATGGCCATTCCCAGAACTGTCACATTCGTTACGTTCGACGTCTACGGCACCCTGATCGACTGGGATTCGGGCGCCTACGACGCCTTCGCCAGAGAGGCGAACCGCGACGGCTTCACGATCGAGCGCGACCAGCTGATCCCGCTCTTCCACTCGATCCAGGCCGAGATCCAGGCGGGCTCCTACGAGCTGTACGCCGAGGTCCTGCGGCGCACCGCGGTGCGCATCTCCGAGGAGATGGGCTGGGGGCTGGAGCCTTCGCGCTCGGGCTTCCTGCCGGACTCGGTCCAGCGCTGGCCGGCGTTCAGAGAGGCCAACTCGACGCTCGCGAAGTTCGCGAAGCAGTTCAGAACCGGGCTGATCTCGAACATCGACGACAAGCTGCTCGGGCAGACGCGGCGCCACATCCCGCTCGACTTCGACCTCGTCGTGACGGCGCAGCAGGTGCGCTCGTACAAGCCCGATCCGGCGCACTTCAAGGAGTGCGAGCGGCGCGTCGGCGGCAAGAGAGGCTGGGTCCACATCAGCTCCTCGTACCCGACTGACGTCGAGCCGTGCCTCAGAGCGAGAGTCCCCGTCATCTGGGTCAACCGCGACAGAGCGACGCTCGAGAGCGGCCAGAAGAAGCCTGACGCGGAGGTCACGAACCTGCGCGAGGCGCTCAGACTGCTGACCGGCGACTGATCCGCCGGGAGCGCGCGATGAAGGCCGTCAGCGTCCACGCCGACGTCATCGTCGTCACCAGCCGCATCTGGAAGACGACGGCGACGCTCGTGCGCAGCGGCGGCGAGGCCTTCCTGATCGACTCGCCGATCATGCCGGACGAGCTGGAGATCCTGCCGGCGCTGGCCGAGCAGGCCGAGTTCCCGATCAGCGGCCTGCTCGCCACCCACGCCGACTGGGATCACCTGCTCGGACGCTACGCCTTCCCGGAGGCGGCGCTCGGCGTCGGCGAGACGACGGCCGCGCGCCTGACGGCCGAGCCCGGCGCGGCCGCGCGCGAGCTGCGCGACTTCGACGAGGAGTACTACATCGACCGTCCGGGACCGCTGTCGCTCCCAGGCGTGCAGGCGCTGCCGGTGCCGGGCTACTGCGCCGTCGGGGAGCAGGAGCTGCAGCTGCACCCGGCCGACGGCCACACCGCCGACGGCAGCGCCGTCCTGATCCCGTGGGCGCGCGTGCTGGTCGTCGGCGACTACCTCTCCTCGCACGCGATCCCGGAGCTGTCGCCGGGCGCCTCGATCGACAAGTACCTCGCGACGCTGAGACGGTTCGGCCCGCTGCTGACGGAGGCCGACGTCGTCGTCCCCGGCCACGGCGAGCCGCTCGACAGCGCCCGCGCCGCCGCGATCCTGCGTGAGGACGTCGCCTACCTGGAGGCGCTGCGCGGGCAGGACCCGGAGAGAGCGCCGCTGCCGCTCGCACGCCGCACCGGCGCGCAGAAGAACCTGCACCAGTACAACCTCTCGCTGCTCAGAGACGGCAAGGCCGTCTGAGGCGGTTGCGCCGGCCGCGCGTGCCGGCCGCCGCGCGGCCCCCTAGCGCGGGTCGTCGAGGCTGCGCGCGAGCACGATCTCGCGCTTGCCGCCGGCGCGGCCGACATGGAAGCCGAAGCGCTCGTAGAGCGCGATCGCCGGCGCGTTGTCGTCGTGCGTGTCCAGCTCGATCCAGCGGCAGTTGCGCTCGCGCGCCCGCTCCAGCGCAGCTTCGACGAGCACGGCGCCGAGGCCGGCGCGGCGGGCGCTCGGCGTCACGTAGAGATCCTCCAGCACGCACTCGCTGCCGGCCCGCCAGAGGTTGAAGGAGACGCGCAGCTGGCAGACGCCGGCCGCCGCCTCGCCCTGCGCCGGGGCGGCGAGCAGGAAGTCGGCCTCGCCGCGCTCCAGCACGCGCTCGACGCCAGCGTGGAAGGCGTTGTCGGAGGGCCAGTCGCGGCCGAGGTGGTCGCGGAACTCGACCAGCAGCTCGGCGACGGTCTCGGCCTCGTGCGGCGTCGCGCGCCAGACGTGCGGCGCCGGCGTCATGCCGCCGCGCGCTTCACGTACCAGCGGACGGTCATCTCGGCGACGACGTCGCCCCCACCGTCGCTCAGCACGACCGCGACGGGGAAGCGGGTGCGGCCGTCGGCCTCGACCTGCGCCAGCAGCTCGCTGACGTCGGCGTCGAGCGTGGCGGTCGCCGTGATCGGTCCCTTGGCGACCTTTCTGTAGGCGATCTCGGCGCTCTGCGCGAGCGGGACCAGCCCGGCGAGGTGCTCGCCGAAGGCGCCGAGGAAGGCGGCGCCGGAGGCGAACTCGCCGGCGGCGAAGAGCGCGCCGGCGTGCTGCGAGCCTATGTGGTTCCTGCCGTGCTCGACATCCGGAGCGACGACCACGCCCTTGCCGGGAGCGACCTCGATCAGCTCCAGGCCGTTGTGCACGTTGAACGGGATCGCCGCGGCGAGGCCCGCGCGGACGGCGTCGAAGTCGAGCCCCATCGCGCGTGCCTACTCGGCGGCCGCCGGCGATCTGATGACGGCGATCGTGTCGCCGGCGCTGATCGCGGCGCCCTCGGTGATCGGGATCTCGGCGATCACGCCGGCCTTGTGGGCGGTGATCTCGTTCTCCATCTTCATCGCCTCGATGATGCAGAGCAGCTGGCCCTCCTCGACCGTCTCGCCCTGCTTCACCTTGACTCTCCACATGTTGCCCTGCATCGGCGAGGGCAGCGTGTCGGCGCCGCCGGCGGCACCGCCGCTCTTGCGCTCGCGCCGCGGTCTCTTGCCGCTCGCGGCGGGGCCGGAGCCGTTGAGCGCCACAGTGCCGCCGCCGGCGAACGCGGCGCCGATCACTCTGACGTCGAAGCGGCGGCCGGAGACCTCGACGGTGTAGGTCTGCTCCAGCTTCGGCTCGTCCTCGTCGTCGGTCGGGACCGGCGGGGGGAAGGCGAGCGCTCTGAGCCACTTGCGGTCCTCGACGAGGTCGCGGCAGGTCTCGGCGTTGTCCCACTGCGGCGTCGCGAGGATCGCCGAGTGGAACGGCAGCAGCGTCTTCAGCTCCTCGATCTCGTACTCGGAGAGCGCGCGCAGCATCCGTCTCGTGGCGGAGGCGCGGTCGCTGTCCCAGACGATCAGCTTGGCGACCATCGGGTCGTACATCGGCGACACCTCGCCGCCGGGGCCGACGCCCGAGTCGACGCGCACGCCGGGGCCTGAGGGCTCCTTGTACGCGCCGATCCTGCCGGGGGCCGGCGCGAAGTTGCGCGAGGCGTCCTCGGCGTTGATGCGGCATTCGATCGCGTGGCCGCGCAGCACGACGTCGTCCTGGGTGATCGAGAGCGGCTCGCCGGCGGCTGCCCGGATGCCCTCCTTGACGATGTCGATGCCCGTCACCATCTCGGTCACGCAGTGCTCGACCTGCACGCGCGTGTTCATCTCGAGGAAGTAGTACTCGCCGTCCTGCAGCAGGCCCTCGATCGTGCCGGCGCCGACGTAGTGGACGGCGGCCGCGGCGTCGGTCGCGATCTTTCCGATCTTGGCGCGCAGCTCGGCGTCGACGGCGGGCGCCGGCGCCTCCTCGATCAGCTTCTGGTGGCGGCGCTGGATCGAGCAGTCGCGCTCGCCGAGGTGGATCACGTTGCCGTGGCGGTCGGCCAGCACCTGCACCTCGACGTGGCGCGGGTCGGGCAGGTAGCGCTCGAGGTAGACGGTCGCGTCGGAGAAGAACTTCTCGCCCTCGCGCGCGGCGCCCTCGAAGGCGGCGTCCAGCTCGTCGTCGGTCAGCGCGACGCGGAAGCCCTTGCCGCCGCCGCCGCTGGCCGCCTTGATCGCCACGGGGAAACCGATGTCGGCGTCGATGATCTCGCGTGCTGCGGCGACGTCTGCGACCGGCTCAGTGGTGCCAGGGACGATCGGCACGCCGGCCTTCTTCATCAGGTCGCGCGCGGCGGTCTTGGAGCCCATCGCGTCGATCGCGGCGGCCGGCGGGCCGATGAAGGTGATCCCCGCCTCCTCGCAGGCGGCGGCGAAGGCGGCGTTCTCGGCCAGGAAGCCGTAGCCGGGGTGGATCGCCTCGGCGCCCGATCGCTTCGCGACGTCGAGGATCTTGTCGACTCTCAGGTAGGAGTCGGCGGCGGGGCCGGGGCCGATCAGGTAGGCCTCGTCGGCGCGCTTGACATGCAGCGCGTCGCGGTCGAGCTCGGAGTAGACGGCGACCGAGGCGATGCCCAGCTCTTCGCACGCGCGGATGACGCGGACGGCGATCTCGCCGCGATTGGCGATCAGGATCTTCGAGAACACGCGGCGGAAGGTTAGTCGGTGGACACCGAAAACGACCCCGATCTGACGTTGCGATCGTTGCGGTCTCCTCGCGCCGCCCAGCGCGCGAAGGCGCGGCGCACGCCCCAGAAGGCGACGACGGCGTAGATCCACCCCAGCAGCACGTCGACGACGTAGTGCTCGCCGCTGTAGACGAGCGCGAACGCCATCACGAGCGGATAGGCGCCCAGCAGGACCCGCAACGGCCATCGCCGCGCGCTGCTCCACAATTCGAGGGTGATGAGGAGCGAGAAGGCGGCGTGCAGCGACGGCACGGCGGCGACGTCGTTGGCGTACTCGTAGCCGGTCCCGACGACGCCGAATCTGGCGGGGATCCCGAGCTGGCCCCACAGCTCGGGGATCACACGCGCGACCGGCGGGATCAGGCCGTCCTGCGCCGCCATCCACGGCGGCGCGGCGGGGAACAGCGCGTACGTCGCGAAGCCCAGCAGCGAGAGGGCGGCGACCGTCACCGCGTAGCGGCGGAAGCGCATGCGGTCGATCTTCCAGAGGATCCCGGCCAGCAGCGGCGTCGCGAAGAAGTGCGACATGTAGACCGCCCACGCGATCACGCCCCACCACGGCAGCGCGCCGGGCTCGTACAGCCGCTCCTGCAGCCACACGGTCGGCACCTGGCCGCCGAAGAGGAACTGGTCGGCGTCGATCTGCGGCAGGAAGAACGGGTCGAAGATCAGCCCGTCGGCGACCCCGCGCAGCAGGTCGTAGAGCGCGAGTATCGCGAAGAACGGCAGCCAGTCGAGCACGACGCCCTTGAACCAGCCGGTGACGTCGCCGAGCGAGAAGGCGAGCAGGCCGAGCACGACCCACGCCGCGATCCAGTCACGCGTCAGCGGCAGCCCCTCGAAGGCGACGAACCAGACGGTCGCCGCCAGCCACGCCAGCGGCGCGGCGAACTGCAGGACGCGCAGCCAGGCTGGCCGCGTGCGCCGCGCGGGTGCAGCGTCGACACGCTCGGCGCTGGTGCTCGACTCCATCGCGCGACGATAGCGCCGCGCGATGGCTGTCAGCCTTCCGGCGTCACGATGAGGCCGGCGCCGACGGTGTCGTTCGTCGCCTCGTCGATCAGGATGAAGCTGCCGGTGTCGCGGTTGCGCTCGTAGGAGTCGAACGCCAGCGGCGCGCTGAGGCGCAGCCTGACGTGACCGATCTCGTTCAGCGACAGGCCGCCCTCGGCGACCTCGCGCTCGAGCGTCTCGACGTTGAGGCGCCAGTCGATCCCCTCGACGATGCCGCGCACCGAGCGCGTCGCGTGCTTGATCGCGTATCTGCCGCGCGGCTGCAGCGGGGCGTCGGTCATCCAGCAGACGACCGCCTCCAGTTCGCGCGCGACGGTCGGCGCGTCGGAGGGGCGGGCGATCAGGTCGCCGCGCGAGACGTCGAGGTCGTCTTCCAGCAGCAGCGTCACCGACTGCGGCGGGAAGGCGGCGTCGAGCGGGCCGTCGATCGTGTCGATGCCGGCGAGCTTGGTCGTGCGACCGGAGGGCAGCACGACGACCTCCTCGCCGGGGACCAGCACGCCGCCGGCGACCTGGCCGGCGTAGCCGCGGTAGTCGTGGTAGCGCTCGTCGTTCTGCGGGCGCACGACCCACTGGACGGGGAAGCGCCAGTCGTCGAGGTTGCGGTCGCCCGCTATCTCGACGGTCTCGAGGTGGTGCAGCAGCGTCGGGCCCTCGTACCACGGCATCGTCGTCGAGGGATCGACGACGTTGTCACCCTTCAGCGCCGAGATCGGGATGAAGGTGACCTCGCTGAAGGCCGCGATCGGCTCCGACCAGGCGGTGAAGTCGGCGACGATCGCGTCGAAGACCGACTGGTCGTAGTCGACCAGGTCCATCTTGTTGACGCAGACGACGAGGTGGGGCGTGCGCAGCAGCCCGGAGATCGCGGCGTGGCGGCGCGACTGTCTGACGAGGCCGTTGCGGGCGTCGACCAGCACGAGCGAGAGGTCGGCCGTCGAGGCGCCCGTGACCATGTTGCGCGTGTACTGCTCGTGGCCGGGGCAGTCGGCGATGATGAAGCGGCGCTTGTCGGTCTGGAAGGAGCGGTAGGCGACGTCGATCGTGATGCCCTGCTCGCGCGCGGCGCGCAGCCCGTCGGTCAGCAGCGCGAGGTTCAGCTCGCCGTCGCCGCGCCGCTCGCTCGTCTCCTTCACGTGCGCGAGCTGGTCGGCGAGGATCGACTTGGCGTCGTGCAGCAGGCGCCCGATCAGGGTGCTCTTGCCGTCGTCGACCGAGCCCGCCGTCGCGAAGCGCAGCAGCTCGGTCGTGTCGGACCCCCAGTCGTGGGAATGCCCGTTCATCGCGGCCGTCGCTGCCATCAGAAGTAACCCTCTCGCTTGCGGTCTTCCATCGCGGCCTCGGTCGCACGGTCGTCCGCGCGCGTCTGGCCTCGTTCGGTGATGTTGGTCGCCGCGATCTCGGCGACGACGCTCTCCAGGGTGATCGCGGTCGACATGACCGCGCCGGTGCAGCTGATGTCGCCGACGGTGCGGTAGCGGACCATCTCGGTGAAGACGTCCTCGCCCTCCATCCGCTCCATGAAGTCGAAGGCGGCGTAGAGCATCCCGTCGCGTCTGAAGACCTCGCGCTCGTGCGCGAAGTAGATCGACGGCAGCTCCAGTCTCTCGCGCTCGATGTACTGCCAGACGTCGAGCTCGGTCCAGTTGGAGATCGGGAAGACGCGCACGTGCTCGCCCTTGCGGACGCGGCCGTTGTAGAGCGCCCACAGCTCGGGGCGCTGCGCCTTCGGGTCCCACTGGCCGAAGTCGTCGCGGAAGGAGAAGATCCGCTCCTTCGCGCGGGCGCGCTCCTCGTCGCGGCGGGCGCCGCCGAAGGCGGCGTCGAAGCCGTGCTCCTCGATCGCGTCGAGCAGCGTGACGGTCTGGAGGCGGTTGCGCGAGGCGCGCGGCCCGGTCTCCTCGACGACGCGGCCCTTGTCGATCGACTCCTGCACGGAGGCGACGATCAGCCGCTCGCCGATCTCGGCGATGCGGCGGTCGCGGTACTCGACGACCTCGGGGAAGTTGTGACCGGTGTCGACGTGCATCACCGGGAACGGGAAGCGGCCCGGCCGGAACGCCTTCTCGGCCAGGCGCAGCAGCACGATCGAGTCCTTGCCGCCGGAGAACAGCAGCACGGGACGCTCCAGCTCGGCGGCGACCTCGCGCATGATGTGGATCGCCTCCGCTTCGAGGGCGTCCAGGTGTGAGAGCTCGTAGGTCATCAGTGATCTGTAGCTGGGTCGTTGGTCACGAGAGGGGGAGCCGCCGCCGCGTTCAACGCGTCTCTTCGACTGCGCGAACGATGGAGGAGGAAGGCCGCGACCGCCACTGCGGCGGGCACGATGAAGATGACATATACCGGATAGTCCGCAACGCCGGCCTTCTTCAGCAGCGCCATACCCGCTGCGAGCAGAACGATGCCGAGCGTCGGGCGCAGCGCGTTCTCCGGCATCTTGAACGCGAGGTTGGAGCCGATCCAGACGCCCGGGATCGAGCCGATCAGGATGTTGCCGGCGAGCGCCAGGTCGACGTTGCCGCTGAAGAAGTGGGCGATCGAGGCGACCCACAGCAGCATCGCCGCGTGGAAGACGTCGGTGCCGACGACGCGGATCGGCGTCAGGCGGAAGACGAGGATCAGCGCGACGGCGATCAGCGCGCCGCTGCCGGCCGAGGTGAGGCCGAGCACGAAGCCGACCGAGATGCCGATCAGGACCGACGCGACCTTGTGGCGCGTGTCGAAGTCCTCGACCGTGACGCGCTCGCCGCCGCTGCTCATGAAGAGCGCGCGCGCCAGCACGGCGATGCCGGTGACGAACAGCGCGCCGGCGACCAGCGTCAGCAGGAAGGTGTCGAAGCTGTCCCCGCCGAGCGCCTTCTCCAGCATGTGCAGGACCTGCACACCGCCGAGTGCGCCGGGAATCGAGCCGACCGCGAGCCACAGCGCGATCGTCATGTCGACCGAGCCGCGGCGCCAGTGGCGCCAGCCGCCGACGGTCTTGGTGACCGCCGCGTAGGCGAGGTCGGTGCCGATCGCGGTGGTGGGGGCTGTGCCGAGCACGAGGATCAGGAGTGGGGTCATCAGTGAGCCGCCGCCGATCCCGGTCATTCCGACCAGCAGACCGACGCCAAGGCCGAAAGCGATGACGAGAGGCCAGTCCATCGCCGTCAGTCTCGCACTTGTCCGGTCGGATTGGCCGGCCGGCTCAGCCGTGCAGGCCGCACTCGACCTTCCCGTTGCCGGCCCAGCGGCCGCTTCGATCGGCTGCCGGCACCGTGCAGTGCGTGCATCCGATCGACGCGTAGCCGCGGTCGTGCAGCGGGTTGTACGGCAGATCGTGCTGGTGGATGTAGCGCCAGACGTCTCTCTCGCTCCAGTCGGCGAGCGGCGCGGCCTTCCAGATGCCGTGCTTGGCGTCCCAGTCGATCTTGGGGGTGTTGGCGCGCGTCGGCGCCTGGTCGCGGCGCACGCCGACGATCCATGCGTCGACCTGGCTGAGCGCCTCCCGCAGCGGCTTCACCTTGCGGATCGCGCAGCAGGCGTCGGGCTCGCGCTCCCACAGCGCGGCGCCGTGCTCGGCTGCCTGCTGTTCGAGCGAAATGCCGCTCCAAGGCTCGAATTCCGTGTCGTAGCGCGCTTCCATCGTTCTCCACGTCTCGTACGTCTCCGGGAAGAGAACACCGGTGTCGAGCGTGAAGATGCGGGCGTTCGGCTCGATTCTCAGCAAGAGATCGATGAGAACCGACTCCTCCTGCTGGAAGGAGCAGGCGAGAAAGAGGCGCGGGTGGAAGCGCTCCACCATCCGCGTCAGCACGTCGGAGGCGGTGAGCGCTTCCGCGTCGTCGGTCAGAGAGCTGTCGGTCGGAGCGGTCGCACTCATGGTCGAGAGAAATTAGCAGAAACCCGAGTGGGTTTCAGGAATTTAGACCAACGCGGTCAACAAGGAGGGCAGCTCGGCCATCTCCTCGAACGGCTCGGCGCCGGCCTCGCGCAGCACGCTCGCGGGCGTGCGCCCGCTGTAGCCGAGCACGCGCATCCCGGCGGCGCGCCCGGCCTGGACGCCGGCGGGGCTGTCCTCGACGACGACCGTCGCGGCCGGGTCGAAGCCCATCCGCGCGGCCGCGTGCAGGAACAGGTCCGGCCACGGCTTGCCGCGCCCGACGTCGTCGGCGGAGAAGATCCGCGCGTCGTCGAAGCGGTCGCGCAGACCGGCGGCGGCGAGGCCGTTGCGGATCCGCTCGTGGTCGCCGCTGGAGGCGACGCAGTACGGCACGCCGCGCTCGTCGAGCCCGTCGAGCGCGGCCGCTATCCCGTCGACGGCCGGCACCGCGCCGGAGCGGTAGGCGGCGAACAGCGCCGCGCGGTATCTCTCACGCAGCGACGCCGGCGGCGGCGCGCCGAGCCGCGCCCCGACGACCTCCTCCATGTGACCCCACGAGCGGCCCATGAAGTCGCGCTCGGTCGCGACCGCGTCGGTCGCGTAGCCGAGCGCGTTCAGCTCCGCCGTGAGGATCCGGTTGGCCGCCGGCTCGGAGTCGACGAGAACGCCGTCGCAGTCGAATACGACAGCGGTCACTAGACCGCGCACTCACCCTCGCCGCGCTCGACCACGAACGGGACGTTCTTGTTCCAGTCGATGAACAGGTTCATGTTCTCGAGGTTGAACTCGGCCGGCATCGAGAGGTCCTTCACGAGCTCCTCGAACGGCTTGGTGCCGACGCGCTCGGCGAAGGCGTTGAACTCCTCGCCCTGCTCGCGGTCGGACTCGTAGAAGCGGACCCAGCGCTCGACGGCGTCCGGCACGCGCTTGCTCGGCAGGCGCAGTCTCAGGCGCGCGCCGAAGATCACCTCGCCGCCCTCGTATCTGCCGCCGATGTGCGGGATCGAGGCGGGGATCGTCTTGTCGCCGACCTTGATCGAGGCGCCGTAGAAGCCGATGTTGGCGATGTGGTGCTGGGAGCAGCCGTTCGGGCAGCCCGACATCTTGATGTGGATTCTGCGCGTCAGCGGGTCCTCGAGTCTCATCTCGAGGATGCGCTGCTTGACGGCCTGGTTGAGACCCATCGAGCTGGTGATGCCGAGCTTGCAGGAGTCGGTGCCGGGGCAGCTGACGACGTCGCTGATCTCGTCGACGCCGGCCTCGCCGAGGCCGAGCGCCACGAGGCGCGACCAGACGTCGTAGAGCGCCTCGTCGCGGACCCAGCGCAGCACGATGTTCTGCTGCACCGTCGTGCGCGCGTAGCCGCCGCTGTAGTCGCGCATGACCTGCGCCAGGCCGCGGAACTGCTCGGGCGTCAGGTCGCCGCGCTCGATCTTGATCTCGACGGTGGAGAAGCCCTCCTGGCGCTGCGCTCTGACGTTGGTCGAGACGTAGCGCTCGAAGTCGGAGAGATCGCCGTTGGGCGTCCCGTAGGTCGGCAGCAGCTCCGGCGCGTAGGACTCCTCGTCGTGCACGAAGAGGCGCTGCATCGGGTCGAAGTCGCGCTCGTTGACCCAGTCGCCCTTCAGCTCCTCCTCGACCTGGTTGCGCAGCTCTTCGATGCCGAACTTGTCGACGAAGACCTTCAGACGGGCGCGGGCGCGGTTCTTGCGCAGCCAGTCCTGGCGGTCGAAGATGCGGAAGACGGCCTCGGCGACCTTCAGGTACTCGCCGTCCTCGGCCGTGACGAACTCGTAGAGCGTCGGCGCGACACGCGCCATGATCGACGTGCCGCCCCCGACGCGGACCTCGAAGCCCTTGACGCCGTCGCGCACTCTCGCGAGGAACGCGATGTCGTGGATGCCCGTGATCGCGCGGTCCTCGGCGGTGCCGTCGAAGGCCGTCTTGACCTTGCGCGGCATCAGCTGCGTCGTCGGATGGCGCACGAAGTAGCGCACGTACGCACCCGCCCAGGGCGTCGTGTCGAACACCTCGTCGTCGCAGATCCCCGCCCAGGGATCGGCGGTGACGTTGCGCACCGTGTTGCCGCAGCCCTCGCGGCTGGAGAGGCCGACCGCGCTGACGTCACGGATCAGCTTCGCCATCTCGTCGAGCGGCACGTGATGGATCTGGATGTTCTGCCGCGTCGTGACGTGCCCCTTTCTGAGGGGCGCGTAGCGCTCGACGACGTCGCCGAACATCTCCATCTGCTCCGGCGTGACGCCGCCCCACGGCAGCTTCACGCGGACCATCTGCACGTTCGGCTGACGCTGGCCGTAGACGCCCTGTCTGAGGCGGAAGCCGATGAACTCGTTCTCGGGATAGTCGCCGCGCAGGAATCTCTGCGACTCCGTGTCGAAGTCGTCGAACTCGCGCTCGAGGATCGGGATGACGTAGCCGGGGACGTCCTGGACGACCTCCGGATTGTCGATCGTGCCCAGCTTGCCGCCGGGTCTTCTCTGCGTCTCGCTGACCGAGCTCGGTTCCATGCGCTGCATTCCTCCTACGGGCGGGCGGAGGACAAAAGTAGCAAAGCCGAGCGCCTTTCGGCTATTTTCGCTGCGGCGGGGTCAGCGGCCCCACGGGTGCGCATCGACGCTGACCTGGGGCGTGCCGCGCACGCCCTCCAGCAGCGCCGCGCGGCTCCAGCGGTCGATGCGCGCGGGCGCCTCGACGCGCACCGGCGCCGTGTCGCGCATGAACTGCTCCAGCGCGGCGACGACCGCGGCGGCCTCCTCGGGAGACGCGTTCGGTGCCACGATCTGCAGCTGCGGACGTCGGTTCATGGCGGTCAGGGTATCGTCCCGCCGCTGTGAAGGGAGCACGTCAGAGCCTCAGCTGGCCGGTTCGCGTGGGGCTGCTGACCGCGGCCGCGCTGATCGTGCGGCTCGTGCTCGTCGCCGTCACCGACGGCGGCGCCGACCTCGCGATCTACGACTTCTTCGGCGGCTACGCGCTCGACGGCGTCAACCCCTACGACGTGCCGGCCGGCGGGCCGATAGAGCCGCGCTTCGCCGACAGCCCGCCGCTCGAGTTCGCGCTCTTCGCCGGCCTGCTGGCGCTGCACGACTCCGACACGACGCTGCGGATCTTCTTCGCGCTCTGCGACGCCGGCACGATCGCGCTGATCGGGCTCGCCTTCCCGCTCGCGCGCGAGTGGCGCTGGCGCGTGCTCGTCTTCTACGCCTTCAACCCCTTCGTGCTGACGGCGTGGACGGCCTTCTCCGAGGACAAGACCGTCCTCTTCCTGTTGATCGCCGCGCTGCTGCTGGCGCTGATGCAGGGCCGGTTGGGGGCGGCGTGGGCGGCGACCGCGCTGCTGACCGCGCTGAAGTTCCTCGGCGCCTTCTTCGCGCCGGTGCTGACGCTGCACACGCTGCGCGAGCGCGGCCGGCGCGGGCTGATCCCGATCGCGCTGTGCGCCGCCTTCGTCGCGCTGACCTGCCTGATCTGGTTCCCGGACAGCCTCAACATGCTCGACAACCGCAGAACGCGGGGTTCGCTGGAGGTGCCGATCCACGCCAGCCTGTGGCTGTTCCCGTCCGAGGCCGGGCTGTACGCGAGCTGGCTGCCGCAGCTCTGCATGGTGCTGTCGCTGCTCGGCGTGATCTGGCTCTACGTGCGCGAGCGCGTCGACGTGCGCGAGGCGGTCGTGCTGTCGATCGCCGGCGGCTACGTCTTCCTGCCCGACCAGCCGTCGAACCGGATCCTGCTCGTGCTGCTGCCGTTCCTGCTGCTGGCCGACCTCTCGCGGCGCACCTGGCTGCTGCTGTGGCTGACCTCGCTGCCGGCCGCGGCGGCGGTGATCGAGGCGTCGCGCGAGCTGCCCGCCGGGCTCGCGGGGCTGATCGGCCCCAGCGGCTCGCTGCGGCAGGTCGTGTGGCTGCACCTGCCGCTGCTCGTGGTGGTGATCGGATGGATACGTGAACGTTCACGCAATCGCCCGATCTCCGTTAGCGTGTCTCCATGATCCCACCACGTATTGCGAGCGGCATCGCCGCCGTCGCGGCGGTTGCCGTGCTGGCGCTGCCGTCCGCGGCCACGGCCGCCAGAAAGCCTTCGGCACAGGGCAGAAGAGCGGCGCCGCAGTACCTCGTCTCGCTCGGCGACTCCTACGCCGTCGGCTACGAGCCCAACCCGGAGACGGGCGGGCCCGGCAGCGGCTCGGCCGCCGGCTTCGTCTACCAGACCGTCCCGGCCGCGGCCAGACGCGGCTGGAAGCTGAGAGTCGCCCAGTTCGGCTGCGGCGGCGCGACGACGACCTCGATCCTCGAGCAGCTCGGCTGCCCGGTGCCGGCACGCGGCCCCGACTACAAGCCGTACGAGGGCAAGACGCAGATCGCCGCCGCCGAGGCGTTCCTGAAGAAGAACAGAGCGAAGACGGGGCTGATCACCGTCTCGATCGGCGGCAACGACGTGACCGCCTGCGTGAGAGAGGCCAACCCGACGCTCTGCGTCGCGGCCGTGCAGCCGAAGCTGCAGGCGAACGTGAGAACGCTCGTCAACCGCCTGCGCAAGGCGGCCGGTCCGAAGGTCCGGATCGTCGGCACGACCTACCCGGACGTGATCCTCGGCTCGTGGCTGCTTGGCACGCCGGAGGGGAGAAACCTCGCCGGCCTGTCGGTCTTCGCGTTCAGAACGGTCATCAACCCGACGCTCGACCAGCAGTACAGATCGGTCAGAGGCCAGTTCGTCGACGTGACCGCCGCGACCGGCGCCTACACGCCGCTGGAGCAGACGACCGACGTGCCCGGGATCGGCACGATCCCGATCGCGGTCGCGAAGGTCTGCGAGCTGACGTGGTTCTGCAAGTGGCAGGACATCCACGCGAGAGCGTCCGGCTACAAGATCATCGCCGACCTCGTCGCGAGAACGCTGCCGAAGAACAGACAGTTCGCGAAGTAGTGCTTCGCATTGCGAGTTCCACGTCGGCGCGCGAAAGGTCGCGGCGTCGACGGGAACTCGCGGCGATTGGCTAGAGAGGGATGTTGCCGTGCTTGCGCTGCGGACCGGGCTCGCGCTTGGTCTGCAGCGTGTGCAGCGCGGCGATCAGCTTCGGCCGCGTCTCGTGCGGGATGATCACGTCGTCGATGTAGCCGCGCTCGGCCGCCGCGTAGGGGTTGGCGAAGCGCGCCTTGTAGTCGTCCATCAGCTTTCTGCGCCGCTCGTCGGGCGTCGGGCTGCCGGCGATGTCGCGCCGGTAGATGATGTTGACGGCGCCCTCGGGCCCCATCACGGCGACCTCCGCCTGCGGCCAGGCGAAGTTGAAGTCCGCGCCGAGGTGCTTGGAGGCCATGACGTCGTAGGCGCCGCCGTAGGCCTTGCGCGTGATCACGGTGATCTTCGGCACGGTCGCCTCGGCGTAGGCGTACAGCAGCTTGGCGCCGTGGCGGATGATGCCGCCCCACTCCTGCGAGGTTCCGGGCAGGAAGCCCGGCACGTCGCAGAGCGTCAGGATCGGGATGTTGAACGCGTCGCAGGTGCGCACGAACCGCGCCGCCTTCTCCGAGGCGGAGATGTCGAGCACGCCGGCAAGCGACGCGGGCTGGTTGCCGACGATCCCGACGGGGAAGCCGTCGAGCCGCGCGAGTCCGCAGATGATGTTGGTCGCGAAGTGCTCGTGGACCTCGAGGAACTCGCCGTCGTCGACGATCAGCCTGACGACGTTGCGCATGTCGTACGGCTTGTTCGGGCTGTCCGGGACGACCGTGTCCAGCTCCGGCTCCTGGCGCAGCGGGTCGTCGGTCGGCGCGACGCGCGGCGGCAGCTCGAGGTTGTTCGACGGCAGGAACGAGAAGAGGTAGCGCGCGTCCTCCAGGCAGGCGTCCTCGTCGTCGGAGGCGAAGTGGGCCACCCCTGACTTCGAGTTGTGCGTCATCGCGCCGCCGAGCTCCTCGAAGGTCGGCTCCTCACCGGTGACGGTCTTGATCACGTCAGGGCCGGTGATGAACATGTGAGAGGTCTCTCTCACCATGAAGATGAAGTCGGTGATCGCCGGCGAGTAGACGGCGCCGCCGGCGCACGGGCCCATGATCAGCGAGATCTGCGGGATCACGCCCGAGCACTTCACGTTGCGCAGGAAGACGTCGCCGTAGCCGCCGAGCGAGACGACCCCCTCCTGGATGCGGGCGCCGCCGGAGTCGTTGATGCCGATGACGGGCGCGCCGATCTTCGCGGCGAGGTCCATCACCTTCACCATCTTCTCCGCCATCACCTCGCCGAGCGAGCCGCCGACGACGGTGAAGTCCTGACTGAAGACGCAGACGGTGCGGCCGTCGATTCTGCCGTGGCCGGTGACGACGGCATCGCCCCACGGCCGGTTCTTCTGCATCTCGAAGTCGTGCGTGCGATGGCGGACGAACGTGTCCAGCTCCTGGAAGGAGCCGGGATCGAGCAGCTTCTCGATCCGCTCGCGGGCGGTGTACTTGCCCTTCGCGTGCTGCTTCTCGACCGCGGCGGCAGAGGCGGAGTGGATCGCCTCCTCGCGGAGCTCGTTGAGCTGGCCGAGCTTCTCTTCGAACGTCTCTGGAGCCTTTTGGCGCATAGCGGCGGCGGATGCTATCGACCCGCCGTTGCAACGCTCCCCGATGAAACGTTGCGGAGCGGCTACCCGCCGAACGTGACGCCCGGCTTGACGACCATCAGGAAGACCGCGACGACCACCAGCAGCGAGGCGACGGCGCCGAAGATCATCCGCTGGCGCGCGAGCTGCTCGTACTCGGTGCTGAGCGCCCCGCCGGAGCCCTGCACGTCGAGCGCGGCGCGGTCGCGCATCCTGCGCGCGTTGGGGATCATCACGGCGTGCTCGATCCCGATCAGCACGATCACGATCGCGAAGGCGCCGCTCCACCAGCCGCTGGAGAAGTCGCTCCACTTGTCCGTCGCCATGTAGATGCCGGCGATCAGCAGCACGATCGCGGCGGGGGTGACGATCTGGCGCCCGATCTGGATCTGCGCCTCGTGGAAGGTCGGCAGCGAGCGCGGATCGCGCGTGCGCACGACCTTGTCGATGACGGGATAGGCGAACGTCACGCCGAAGGCCACGATCGCCGCGACGATGTGGACGAAGAGGACGATCGCGTAGAAGTCGACGTGGCCGGGAGCTGTCATGCGGCAGACGCTACCCGACCGCGCCGACGCGACGCCGCGTGCCGCACCCGCTCCGGCGCGGCACGCGGAGGACGGCTCAGCGCAGCTTCACGCGCACCGACTGCGTCGCCTTCGCCCTGTTCGTCTGTCTCGTCACGACGCGGATCGACATCCGCGCTCTGCGCGACGCCAGGCGTCTGGCGAGTCTGCCTCTCGCGCTGACGCGCTTGAGGCGGAGCGTGACCGACTTCGCGCCGCCCTTCGGCAGCTTGACGCGCGCGACGCGGCCTCTGATGCGCAGCGCGCGTCTGCCGGCTCTCTTGCCGCCGGCCTTCGCCGCGACGGTCGCTCTGGCGAGCGAGAAGCCTCTCGGCAGCGCCACCGCGACGGTCGCCAGCGGCTTCCCGTCTCTCGGCAGCTTCGTCGTCACCGTCAGCGCGCCTCTGCCTCTGCGGAAGCGCAGCGACGCGGTCGAGCGCGGCGCGGTGCAGCCGAGCGGGATCAGTCTCGGCGTGCGGTTCTGGGTCTTGCCGTTCTGACCGGTGAACGACGCCGTCAGCGGCGGGGCGGCGCAGAGGTCGCCGACGGTCGTCAGCACGCCCTCCGGCCCGCCTCTGAAGGCCAGCTCGAAGTTGGAGAGGGCGAGGTCGGGGATCGCGCCGAAGGTCGTCACGACGAGGCCGTTTCTGATCGTCACGATGCCGTCGAGGTCGAGCGAGACCTCGCCGCGCAGCTGCACGCCGAGTCTCGGCAGGCCGCCGGTCGGCACTCTGACGAGGTACGTCGGGCCGGTCAGCGGTCTGCTGATCAGCGGGCTGACGGCGGTCGCGGTCGCGACCTGGGAGCGTCTCGGGCATCTGCCGGCGGCGTAGGCGGCCGGCTCGCAGGCTGCCTTGATCGTCGGCAGGTTGGTCGAGATCGCTCTCGGCAGCGTCACGACCGCCGACTTCATCGCGGCCTCGTCGCCTCTCTGCGTGATCGTCGTCGTGAACGCCGGCTGCTTGCCGACCTTGACGAGCCCTCGGCCGCCGATCGTGCCTCTGATCTGCGGCGCGAACGGCAGTCTCTCGCAGCCGGTGACGGTGATCGAGGAGCTGGCGCTCGCGTTGGCGCCGCCGCCGAGCGGCTCGAAGACGCCGTTGGCCGGCTTCTGGCCGCACGAGCTGGGATTGCGCATGAAGCCGGCGCGGTCGATGTTCACGATCAGTCTGCGGATCGCGAGCGGGATGCCGAACTGGAGCGCCGGGATCGGGTCGCTGATCACGTCCAGCCCGCCGTCCTGGCCGAGCAGCAGCCGCTGCCCGACGATGACGGTGCCGGCGTCGACCGGCCCGAGTCTCGCGGGCACCTTGATCGAGAGGCCGGCCGGGTCGCCGGCGACCTTCGGCTCGGTCAGGTAGATGCTGCCGGGCAGCGTCGGCGGCTCACTGCCGGAGCCGACGATCGACTGCACGCTGCCGATCCGGCTGGAGTCCTCGCAGTTGCCGCCTGCGGCGTTCGCGAGGGAGCACTTCGTCAGCCCTCTCAGCGCGAGCGACCCTATGAGGCCGGGCGGCAGGTCGAACGAGACTCTGCCGACCGGGACCGTTCTGTCGGGGCGGTCGAACGTCAGCGTGAACGCCGTGCTGGCGCCGGCCTGCGGGTTGGCGACCGCGGTCCCCATCGTCGGGGTGAATCTGCGCTCGCAGTCGCCGTCGGTTCTGAAAGCTGCGGTCGGGCGCGCCTCGCCGAAGCCCGACCACGGTGTCACGATCGCCAGTGAGACGTTCTCACCGCAGGTCGTCGGTGTCACGAGGGCGGATCTGGGGCCGCCGTTGAAGGTCAGTCTGAAGCTCGTGAAGGCGATCTGGGGGAGGTCGCTGAACCTCGTCGTGATCTGGCCGGTTCTGACATCGGGATTGACGGTCGCCGAAACCTTGATGTGCGCCCCATACAGCGGCACGTCGAGGAACAGCCGCAGGCGGTCGGTCGGCGTCTGGGTGCCGAAGTAGACAGTGCCCGGAAATCTGCCGAGGATCGGCGAGACGAACTCGATCGATCCGACTCTGGAGGACGGCGGGCAGTTGGCCTCGATTGCGGTGTTGTCCTTCTGGAAGCCCGCGTCGGTGCAGGCGTCGAGCCCGGCCGCCAACGACGAGTTGAGCAGCGTGCCGGGCGGCGTTATGACCGTCGTGCCGCGGACATGCGAGCCGACCCGCTCCGCAGTGCCCTCGCTGGGCTGGACGTTGAAGCTGATGGCCGACGTCGAGTCGGGCGTCGCCGGGTCGGCGGTCGTCGCGAGCGTCGCGCCGAACGGCACGTTCTCGCAGTCGGTCGGCGTCCAAGCGTCACTGCCGTTGCCGGTCGCGCCGCCGTGCGAGGTGGCCGTCGCGCCGATCGAGGTCGGCTGGCAGGAGGTCGGATTCGTGAAGAAGCCTCTGCCGTCGACCTCGCTGTAGAGCGTCTGCACGATCTGGTCGATGTGCAGTCTGACCGGGACCGGGATCAGTATCAGTCTCGCCATCGTCTCGTTCGGCAGTCCCGAGAGCGTGGCGGTCAGGCCGAGGTCGGAGGGGTCGACGGAGACCGGAGCGATCAGCTTGAGACGCGGGGAGAGCGGAACCTCGATGTCGATGCCGAGCGCGGCCGGCGAGCCCGGCTGGGGCTCGAGGTTGTAGATCGCGCCTCTCACCGTGAGCTCTCTCAGCAGCGCGTTGTCGGTCGTGGCGCTGGTCGAGGTCTCGCCAACCTGGCTTCTATCGCAGTCGGCGGGGTTCGTTCTGTCCTCGACGGCGAAGTCCGCCAATGAGCATCTGGGAACTCGGTTGACGTAGGCAACGATGCCCGGAGCGAGCTTGAGCCGAAGATCTCTGACGCTGTCAGCCTGATCGTCGCCGGCATCTCTGAAGTCGATCGTGGTTCTCACGGTGGCATGCGCGCCGGCAGCCGTCGTCGAGACCTCGTTGGTGACTCTCTGGATCCCGAACTCGGCGTGCGCGCTCGCTGCGAACGCGCACGGCAACACCAGGGCCAGGAGCGCTGCCAACAGCGCCCGCGGGGGGAAGACCTTCATTCTCACCTCTCCTTGCAACGTGCCTGCGGCGGGGTTCCGTTCCGCCCACGGGGCATGCCCGCGAAAAACGAGTGGCAAACACGTGCGTTTCAAGGCGAGGCAGGTGCGTCAGGCGCTCGCGGGGGCGGTCCCGGCGTCGTTTCGAAATCCATCGATTTCACCGTGACGTAACGACTTCGGCACGTCAGCGCGCTTCTGTTGAGCGGTCAGGCCCCAACCGAATGGACGTACCGCATGAGCAGTACCCCCTCTGGCCGCCTCGGCGGCCTGGTGGTCGCCGCTGCGCTGGCCGCCGCCGTCGCGCTGCCCGCATCCGCGGACGCCGCGATCACGCAGGCCCACCTCGCGCTCACCGGCGACACCAGCACGTCAATGACGGTCACCTTCAAGGAGGACGCCGCCGTCAGCGACACGACCGCGTTCGCCTACGCCCGGCCGCTCGGCGGCAGCGGCGGCGGCGCATCCGCCTGCGCCGTCGCGCCGGCCCCGGCCGACTGCCTCCAGATCTCCCTGCAGCGCACCGACGCGCAGGGCAGAGCCGGCACCGGCACCGTGTTCACGTTCTTCACCGGCACCTTCAGCGGGTTGACGCCGGGCGCCAGATACGACTGGTTCGTCGCCGACAGCGCCACTCCCGCCGGCCAGACGCCCGGCACCTTCGCGACCGCCAAGGGCGGCGACAAGCCCTACACCGCCGCGACGTACGGCGAGGTCCACACCGACGACGGCGACGACGTCGTCGCCTTCGGCGCCAGCGGGCCGGGCGACTACTCCGTCCAGGGCGTCGTCGGCCTCAGCCACGCCAACAGAGTCGTCTGGAACCAGGACACGCGACCGGCCTTCGTCGTCTCCTCGGGCGACAACATGAACGACGGCACGATGGAGGAGAGATGGACCGACCTGCTGAGCGGCGCGCCCGCCAGCCCCGCCGGTGCCGGCAGAACGGCCGACACGACGTTCAACGGCACCTTCACCGGCAGCGTGCCGTTCATGACCGCGCTCGGTGACCACGAGTACAAGAACACGGCGACGCCCGGCACCGCCTCGCCGCTCTACTACGCCCACTTCCCGAACCCGGCCAACGGGCCGACGGGGCAGGAGCGCTCCTCGTACTCCTACGACTACAACGGCGTCCACTGGACCGTGCTGGAGGCGAGCCCCGGCGTGAAGCCGTCGAGCTTCCCCGCCTATTGGAGACACGAGCTGGAGTGGCTCGCCGCCGACCTCGCGAGCGCCGTCAGACGGACGCGCTTCCAGGTCGTCGTGATGCACCAGCCGCCGTTCCACTCGAAGACGAGCCGCGTCTACCCGACGTACGCCGACCCGGAGTTCCGCGACGACGTGATGCCGCTGTTCGACAGGTACGGCGTCGAGGTCGTCGTCTCCGGTCACGACGCGCACAACGTCCGCAGCTTCCCGCTCGTCGGCACGCCGACGCCTGACTGGACCGCCGGGCAGCCGAGAGTCTCGCCGGAGCTGGTCGCGCCGGGCAGGGGCACGACCTACCTGGAGCAGTCGACGACGGGCAAGAACTACGACGGCCTGCTCGACCGCGAGCCGTGGGTCGCCTGGTCGCAGACGCAGGAGACGATGCCGGCGGTGCTGCTGTTCACCTTCGGCGCCAGATCGATCAGCGCGCAGTTCGTCCGCACCGACGCGCTCGACCCGGTCACGAGACAGCCGCTGTACGGCGGCGAGCTGGTCCACAGCTTCACGATCCCGCAGGTGCCGGTGCCGGGCTCCGACGAGCCGGTGACGGGGCCCGAGGGGCCGGCAGGGCCCGCTGGTCCCGCCGGTTCCGAGGGACCGAAGGGGGACACCGGCGCTGCTGGCGCTGCGGGCGCGAAGGGCGACACCGGCGCGACCGGCGCCACGGGCACCGGCGCAAGCGGTCCGGCGGGCGCGAAGGGCGACGCCGGCGCCAAGGGCGAGGCCGGCGCGCGCGGCCCGGCCGGCCGCGACGCGAAGGTGACGTGCACGGTCAAGCGCGGCAAGGGCGCGCCGCGCGTCACCTGCAAGGTCAGCAGCGCGAGCAAGAGCACGCGCGCCGCGCTCGCACGCTCCGGCGCCCGCCTCGTGCGCGGCGGCCGCACCTACGCGAGCGGCACGACGGCGAGCCTGCACGGCCGCTCCCTCGCACGCGGCCGCTACACGCTGCGCGTGAAGCTCGGCCGCAGCACGCTGACGTTCCCCGTCCGCGTGCGCTGAGCCGCACGCCGCCCGGCGCCGCCTCGCGCGGCGCCGCAGCCCGTCCCTCGCCGGCGCCGTCGAACGCGGCGCCGGCGAGCGGCCGCTAGATGTCCGCCTGGTACGTCCCGAAGACGTCGCGCATCGCGCCGCAGACCTCGCCCATCGAGGCGTTGTCCTTGAGCGCCTGGCGGATGAACGGCAGCAGGTTGTCCTTGCCCCGGGCGGCGGCGCGCAGCTCCTCCAGGCGCCGGTCGGTCAGCTCCTGGTCGCGGTTGGCCTTGAACGCCTTCAGGCGGTCGACCTGCGCGTGCTCGGTCGCCGGGTCGACGCGCAGCAGGTCCTGCACCTCGAGCGCCTCGTCGACGTACTTGTTGACGCCGACGACGATGTCCTGGCCCTGCGCGTAGCGCTCCTGGTAGCCCCAGGCCGACTCCTCGATCTCGTTCTTGATGTAGGCGATCGCGTTGACCGAGCCGCCCAGCTCGTCGACCTTGCCGATCAGCTCCGTCGCGCGCTGCTCGATCTCGCTTGTCAGCGCCTCGACGAAGTAGGAGCCGGCGAACGGGTCGACGGTGTCGGTCGCGCCCGACTCGTGGCCGATGATCTGCTGCGTGCGCAGCGCGATCTTCGCGGCGCGCTCGGTCGGCAGCGCGAGCGCCTCGTCGAAGCCGTTGGTGTGGAGCGACTGCGTGCCGCCGCAGACGGCGGCGAAGCCCTGCAGCGCGACGCGCACGATGTTGTTCTCCGGCTGCTGCGCGGTCAGCGTTACGCCGCCCGTCTGCGTGTGGAAGCGCAGCTTGAGCGACTTCTCGTCTCTGGCGCCGAAGCGGTCGCGCATGATGGACGCCCACATCTGGCGGGCGGCGCGGAACTTCGCGACCTCCTGGAAGACGTTGTTGTGGCCGTTGAAGAAGAAGGCGAGGCGCGGCGCGAAGTCGTCGACGGCGAGGCCGGCGTCGATCGCGGCCTGCACGTACGCGATCCCGGAGGAGAGCGTGAAGGCGACCTCCTGGACGGCCGAGCAGCCCTTCTCACGGAAGTGGTAGCCGGAGATCGAGACCGTGTTCCATCTCGGCACGTTCTCCTTGCAGTACGCGAACAGGTCGGTCGTCAGCCGCATCGACCCCTCGGGCGGGTAGATGAAGTTCCCGCGCGCGATGTACTCCTTGAGGATGTCGTTCTGCGTGGTGCCGCGCAGCACCTCGGCGGGGACGCCCTGCTCCTCGCCGAC
>DATIOB010000214.1:0-12292 GCA_035473605.1 Conexibacter sp. | reverse complement strand
GCCTGCAGAGCTGACCGCTCGGCTGGTCACGCTCCACAGCGCTGGGTCAGGACGACGCCAGCCCCTCGACCAGCCTCAGTCGCGCAGTCCGGGGTGGCCGGTCCGGGCAGCAGGTCGCCCTCGTTGACGCCGTCGGTGCCGGCGGCGTAGGTGACTCTGACGTTGTCGCCGGCGCGTGCCGCGATCCCGGCGAGCGGGCTGATCTCACGCGTCGCGAACGGGATCACGGCCGAGCCGCCGCCCTGCGCCGAGGTGTTGTCGGCGTCGGGGCCGATCACGGCGAGGCTGCGCAGCCGTCCGCCCGGTCTCAGCGGCAGCACTCTGCGCTCGTTCTTCAGCAGGACCGTGCCCTCCTGCGCGACCCGGCGCGCGAGCGCCGAGTGGGCGTCGACGTCGAAGGCGCGATCGGCGACCGGCAGCGTCTCGAACAGCCCCAGACCGACCATCGGGCGCAGGATCCGCCGCGCCATGTCGTCGAGGCGGGCCTCGGAGACGTCGCCGGCCGCGACGGCCGCGACCAGTCTCGCGCCGAAGTTGGCGCTGTCGGGACCCTGGTCGCCGGGCTGCTCCTGGTCGAGCCCGTTGTTGGCGGCGCGGGCGGTGCTCGGCGTCGCGTTGTAGTCGCTCATGACGAACCCTCTGAAGCCGTACTCGGCCTTCAGCAGCGTGTTCATCAGCGGGTTCTCGCAGGCGTAGACGCCGTTGATTCTGTTGAAGGCGCACATCGCCGCGCCGGGGTGCGAGCCCTGGATCGCCAGCTCGTACGGCTTCGCGTAGATCTCGTGCAGCGTGCGGTCGTCGACGCGCGCGTCGTAGGTGAAGCGGTCGGTCTCCTGCACGTAGCCGACGAAGTGCTTGATCGTCGCCAACACCGGGTTGGACTGGATCCCGTTGATGTAGCCGGAGGCGATCGTGCCGCTCAGCAGCGGATCCTCGCCGTAGCCCTCGAAGGCGCGGCCCCACAGCGGCGAGCGCGGGATGTCGACGCTCGGGCCGAGCTGCGTGTTGTGGCCGGTGTGGAAGGCCTCGTCGCCGATCGCGGCGCCGACCTGCTCGATCAGCGCCGGATCCCACGTCGCGCCCATCGCCGTGCCGGACGGGAAGCGCGTCGTTCTGCGGTCGATGTTCGGGTTGGCGACGCGCACGCCGATCGGACCGTCGGCCATCGGCTGCGCGGGGATCCCCACGCGCTCGATCGGGTTGTTGTAGAAGCCGAAGAAGTTGTTCTGCTGGCCGGTCGCGAGATCGGCCTTCTCCTCGGTCGTGAGCTGGTCGAGCAGCTGCTCGACGCGCTGCTCGACGGCGGGATCGTCGTCCCAGGGCGGCGCCTGGGCGAGCGCCGCGGACGGCGCTCCGACGAAGATCACGGCAGCGCTCAACGCACCGGCCAAGGCCGTGCGCGAGCGCAGGTACGTGGCGCTCATGAAGATCCCCCTTCAAGAGGTACGGATGGTGCGCGACGGTCTAACCGACTCGTGGCATTACGCACCATCCGCGCGGCGCGCGCGGACACCCGCGCGCGCCATGAACTGCTCAGTTCAGCCGAGTCTCTTAATCCGCTCGACGGCCTCGACGAGGCGGTCGTCGGGGGTGGTGAGGGAGATGCGGAAGAAGCCCTCGCCGCTCTTGCCGTAGGCGCCGCCCGGGGAGATCACCACGGCGGCCTGTTCGAGCACGTGCTCGCAGTAGGCGGCCGAGGAGTCGTAGCCGGCGGGGATCGGCGCCCACACGTAGATCGTGCCCTTCGGCGCGCTGACGTCGACGCCGGCCGCCTTGAGCGCCTCGACGACGAGGTCGCGGCGGCGTGTGTAGACGGCGTTCATCGCCGCCACGTCGTTGTCGACCTCGGGCGAGAGCGCCTCGACGGCGGCGAGCTGGACGGCCTCGAACAGGCCCGAGTCGACGTTGCTCTTCAGCTTCCAGTAGGCGGCGATCGCGTCGGCGTTGCCGACGATCGCCGCCGCCCGCCAGCCGGTCATGTTGTAGCCCTTGGAGAGCGAGAAGACCTCGACGCCGACCTCCTTGGCGCCGGGCGTCGAGAGGAACGACGGCGCCTCGTAGCCGTCGTACGTCGTCTCGCTGTAGGCGTTGTCGTGCACGACGAGGATGTCGTGCTTGCGCGCGAACGCGACGACCTTCTCGAAGAAGCCGTCCGGCACGATCGCGCCGGTCGGGTTGTTGGGGTAGTTGATGAAGAGCAGCTTGGCGCGCTCGGCGTCGGCGTCGGAGATCGCGTCGAGGTCGGGCGCGAAGCCCAGCTCCGGCTTCAGCGGCATCAGCACGGCGCTCGCGCCGGCGAGCAGCGGGCCGCCGGTGTAGACCGGGTAGCCGGGATCGGAGGCGAGCGCGACGTCCTCGGGGTCGAGGAAGGTCAGCGACAGGTTGAAGATGCACTCCTTCGCGCCGATCGCCGGCATGATCTCGGTCGCCGGGTCGAGCGTCACGCCGAAGCGGCGCGCGTAGAAGGCCGCGACGGCCTGACGGAAGTCCTCGCGCCCGCGGTTGGACGGGTACTGGTGCGTGCCCGGGTCCGCGACCGCCTTCTGCATCGCCGCGACGATCGGGGCGTAGGTCGGCGTGTCGGGATCGCCGATGCCGAGCGAGATGACGTCGATGCCCGCCGCCTTCTTGTCGGCGATCTTCTTCTCCAGCTGGGCGAAGAGGTACGGCGGGATCAGGTCGAGTCGCTTACTCGGTCTCATGCAGCTCCTTCAGGAAGTTCTCGGACAGCTCGGCCGCGAAGACAGGGACGGCCCAGCCGGTCAGGTTCACGTGCAGGTCCTCCGCGACCTCGACCTCGAGGTCGCCGCCGTCGAGCACGACGGTGACGGTCGAGAGGTCGGGATCGTCGCCCCCGCCGCCGCGCAGCACGTGCGCGACCGCCGCGCCGGTCGCGCCGGTGCCGGAGGAGAGCGTCTCGCCGACGCCGCGCTCGAAGATCCGCGCGCGGATGCGGTCGGGCGCCAGCTCGGCGTACCAGGAGACGTTCGTGCGGTTGGGGAACAGCTCGTGGTGTTCGAGCGCGCCGCCGATCGCGGGCAGGTCGAGCGCCTCCAGCTCGGCGATCGAGCCGACCCGGATCGAGCACTGCGGGTTGCCGATCGAGACGTGCTGGAAGCTCCACGTCGTGCCGTCGGCAGTCAGCTCGCCGGCGCCGTCGGCGGGGCCGGAGGGGAAGTCCTTCGAGGTCAGCTTCGCGCGCCCCATGTCGACCTTGCAGGTCGTCGGGCCGGTGATCGACGGGCGGATCTCACCGGCCGCGGTCATGATCGAGAACTCGTCGCTGTCGGCCCAGCCGCGCTGGCGCAGGTACATGATCGCCTCGCGCGCGCCGTTGCCCGACAGCTCGGCCTCGGAGCCGTCCGGGTTGAAGATCTTCAGCGCCGCGACGTAGCCGGGCTCGTCCGTTCTCGACAGCAGCAGGATGCCGTCGGCGAAGACGCCGAAGTGCGCCGCGCAGAAGGCGCGGATGCGGGCCGGGGTCAGCTCGAACGGGAGCGCGTCGGCCTCGATGATCGCGTAGTCGTTGCCGAGCGCCTGCCACTTCTCGAACTTCACGCTGCCTCCGGTGTCTGGGACGGGTCTGGGACGGGCGGTTGCCGGCGGCGGAGGTTATCGATCTGCTCCGCGATATCGGCCGCCGAGCGGCCGGTCGCGTCGATCGTCTCGACGCCGGCCAGCTTGCGCATCCACGTCATCTGGCGCTTGGCGTAGTTGCGCGTGCGCCGCTTCATCCCCTCGACGTCGCCGGTCAGCAGCTCGTCGAAGCCGAGCGCCTTGCGCGCGGTCTCCGAGGCGCCCGCGGCGTTGGCGCGCACGACCTCCTCGCGCGCGCCCGCGGCGAGCATCGCCTCGACGCGCTCGTCGATCCGCGCGTACAGCTGCTCGCGCTCGAGCGTCAGGCCGGCGAGCACGGTCGGCTGGCGCACCTCGGCGGTCCACAGCTGCGAGGGCGCCGGCGTCTCCTCGGAGGGCGGCTCGAGCGCGCCGGCGTCGAGCAGCTCGTGCGCGCGCACGATCCGCTGGCGGTCGTTGGGGTCGATCGTCTCCGCCGCCCACGGCGCGCGCGCGACCAGCCGCGCGTGCAGCGCCGGCGCGCCGACCAGCTCCAGCTCGGCCGTCCAGCGCTCGCGCGAGCCCTGCGGCGGCGGCGGCTTCAGCGCCAGCTCGGTCAGCGCGGCGCGCAGGTAGAGGCCGGTGCCGCCGACGACGATCGGCGTGCGCCCCTGCTCCAGCGCGCCGTCGATCTCGGCGTGGGCGAGCTGCGCGTACTGGCCGGCGCTGAAGGTCTCCTCGACGGGCAGGAACGAGATCAGCCGGTGCTCCAGCTCCGCCTGCTCGGTCGCGTCGGCGGCGCCGGTCAGCGTCTCGAGGCCGGCGTAGACCTGCAGCGCGTCGGCCGAGATCGCGACCGGATCCTCCCCCGCGGCGCGCAGCCGGCGCGCCAGCGCGAGCGCGACGGCCGTCTTGCCGATCCCCGTGGGACCGAAGATCGCGATGACGGCGGGCATGCGCTGATCATCCCAGTGAGAACGGTCGAGCGGCCTGGCGGTCGGCAGTATGGTGGTGCGATGGGTGTCCGCATCGGCACAGGGGTCTCGACACACGGCGACGCGCGCGTCGGCGCGATCGAGGCCGCGCACGCGGCCGGCCAGGCGCTCGCCGGCGAGAAGGCCGACCTCGCGATCGTCTTCGCCGCGGGCGCCCACCTCGCCGCGCCCGAGGCGACGCTCGAAGGGGTCCACGAGGCGCTGCGCCCGCCGTCGCTGATCGGCTGCGGCGCCGGCGGCGTGCTCGGCTGCGGCGCCGAGCACGAGGGCGGCACCGCCGTCGCGGTCTGGGCGGCCTCGCTCGGCGGGGGCAGTGCGACCACCTTCCACGCGACCGCGCAGCAGATCGACGAGACGATCGCGGTGACCGGGATGGAGGAGCTGACCGGCGCGCGCGGCGCGATCCTGCTGCCGGACCCGTTCAGCTTCCCGACCGACGCGCTGCTGATGGACCTCGCCGACCGCGCGCCCGGCGTGCCGATCGTCGGCGGCCTCGCGAGCGCCCGCACCGCCGAGGGCGCAACCGCGCTCTTCCACGGCGACCGCGTCTGCGAGGCGGGCGCCGTCGGCGTGCGGCTCGACGGGGTCGACCTGCTGCCGTGCGTCTCGCAGGGCGCCACGCCGGTCGGTCCCGAGATGACGGTCACGGCCGCCGAGGGCAACGTCATCACCGAGCTGGCCGGCAGACCGGCGCTCGACCACATACGCGCGACGATCGAGGAGCTGAACGCATACGAGCGGACGCTGATCGCCGGCGGCCTGCTCGTCGGCGTCGTCGTCGACGGCGGCCAGCCCGACTACGTCCACGGCGACTTCCTCGTGCGCGGCCTGCTCGGCGCCGACCCGGTCGCCGGCACGATCGCGATCGCCGCGCGCGTCGAGCCCGGTCAGGTGATGCGCCTGCACGCGCGCGACGCCGCCGCCGCCGACCGCGACCTGCACGACCAGCTGAAGCTGCGCGTCGAGGCGCTCGGCGGCGCCCCCGCCGGCGCGCTCGCCTTCGCCTGCCACTCGCGCGGCCGCGAGATGTTCGGGATCGCCGACCACGACGCCGGCCTGCTCGCCGAGGAGCTGGGCGGCGCCCCCTCCGCCGGCTTCTTCGCCGCCGGCGAGATCGGCCCCGTCGGCGGGGCGAGCTTCATGCACAGCTTCACCGCCACCGTGGCGTTGTTCGGCTGAGAGCTACCAGACGAGCTGCACGCCGTAGGCGGCGAGGTGGCCGTCCCGGCTGACGAGCGCCGCCCCTTCGATCTCGGCCTGCGCCACCAGCAGCCGATCGAACGGGTCCCGATGGTGCCACGGCAGGTGCTCGACCGCCGCGGCGTGGTCGGCGCTGACCGGCAGCATCGTCGCGCCGGCGCCGTGCAGCGCCGCCGCGAAGCCGCTCGGCGCGCGCAGCTTTCCGAGTGAGCGCTTGATCGCCACCTCCCAGACGACAGCGGCGCTGAGCAGCACGTCGTTGCCGGCGTCGCTGAGCGCCCGTCTCGCGTCCGCCCCGACCCGCTCGCCACCTTCGAGCCACCACAGCGCGGTGCGCGTGTCGAGCAGCAGCTTCACGCGCCGAACGCTTCGGCGATGTCAGGCGGCAGCTCGTCGAAGTCGTCGGCCAGCTCGACCTGACCGCTCCACAGCCCGCGCACCTCGGCGAGCCGGTTGCCCCGCTCGACGGGGACGAGGCGCACGGCTGGGGTGCCGTTGCGGGCGATCACGATCTCCTCGCCGGCCTCCGCGCGCTCCACGAGCTTGGAGAGCGTCGTCTTCGCCTCGTGCATGCCGATCTGGGCCATGCGCAGATCGTAGCGCTCCTAGCTAGTCCTAGCTATATGTGAGATCGAGCGGCCGCGCCGCGGCGAGCGCCCGTCTGGCAGGCTTGCACGCATGACCGAGATCCAGGGCACCACGATTCTGCTGACCGGCGCGAGCGGGGGAATCGGCCAGGCGATCGCGCGTGCGCTCGCCGCGCGCGGCGGCCGGCTGATCCTCACCGGCCGGCGGGCCGAGGTGCTGGAGCCGCTCGCGCAGGAGCTGGGCGGACGGGCGCTGGCGGTCGACCTCGCCGACCGCGCCGCGCCGGAGCGACTCGTCGCCGAGGCCGGTGACGTCGACGTGCTCGTCGCCAACGCGGCGCTGCCGGCCAGCGGCACGCTCGACGACTACTCGCTCGATCAGATCGACCGCGCGCTCGACGTCAACCTGCGTGCGCCGATCGCGCTCGCGAAGCTGCTGGCCGAGCCGATGGCCGCGCGCGGTCGCGGTCACCTCGTCTTCATCTCGTCGCTGTCGGGCAAGTCGGCGCAGCCCGGCGGCTCGCTCTACTCGGCGACGAAGTTCGGCATGCGCGGCTTCGCGCTCGGCCTGCGCGAGGACCTGCGCGACCGCGGCGTCGGCGTCTCGACCGTCTTCCCCGGCTTCATCCGCGACGCCGGCATGTTCGCCGAGGCCGGCGTCGAGCTGCCGAAGGGCGTCGCGACGCGCTCGCCGCAGGACGTCGCCGCCGGCGTCGTGAAGGCGATCGAGCAGAACCGCGCCGAGCTCGACGTCGCGCCGCTGAGCCTGCGCGCGGGCGCGATCGCCGCGGGCGTCGCGCCGCAGCTGGCCGCCAACATCAGCCGCAAGCTCGGCAACGCGAGAGTGACGCGCGCGCTGGCCGCCGGCCAGCGCGACAAGCGCTAGGCGGGCGGCCGGCGCGGCCGGCTCAGACGAACTCCTCGGAGTGGACGGTCACCGCCCACAGGATCAGCGAGTTGATCACGAGCAGGATCACCGACCAGATCGGGTACGCGCCAAGCGAGAGGAAGTTGACGAGCAGTCCGAGGAAGGCGAGGAAGCCGGCGATGATCGCGCCGCTCGCGCGCTGGGAGGCGATCAGCAGGGCACCCGCGATCTGGATCACGCCGACGATCAGCGCCACCCACCCCCACGTGCTGAGCGAGGACCATATGAGGCTCTGCTCGGCGAAGTTCGACTTCTCCGCCAGCGCCGCGATCCCCCACAGCGCGTTGAGGACGCCCGCGATCGCGAGATAGACGCCGACGAAGAGGACCCAGCCGCTCGGTCCGCTGCGCCCTGCCGGTACGGTGCTCATCGCACTCCCTCCTGGTGTCATGGACGCTCCCAGCGTCCGGCGCGCGCGGGTGAGGGCGCATCACTCGCGGCGGGTGAGGAGCGGCGGTTAGCAGACCCGGATCAGCGCCTCTGTCGGGATTCCGATAGACGGAGCGCTCCAGTTTCGCGAGCATGCGGCCATGCGCCCCTTCCTCCCACTCGCCGTGATCGCGGCCGCCGCCGCGATCGCCGCCTCCCCAGCCGCCGCGGCGCCCAGCGTCGCGAGAGAGTTCGACGTGCCGGGCCAGCCCGGCCAGCTCACGCTCGGCCCCGACGGCAACGCCTGGGTCGTGCTCTCCTCCGGCACCGCCGACATCGCCAGAGTCGCGCCGGACGGGGCCGTGACGTCGTACAGAGACGCGAGACTCAACAGCGCCAAGAGCATCGTCACCGGGCCTGACGGCAGACTGTGGATGACGCGCAGCAACGAGATCGTCTCCTTCTCGCCGGCCGATCCGGTCGGCACCGCGACCGCGATCGCGGCACCCGTTCTGACCAGCCCGCAGCGGATCGTCACCGACGATGCCGGCGTGCTCTGGACCGCCTCCGGCGAGAACGTGGTCAGCGTGACGGCCGGCGTCGTCAGATCGTTCAGAGTGACCGGCCTCGATGCGCGCGGGATCGCCTTCGGCGGTGACAGACGCCTCTGGATCGCCAGCTTTGGAACCGGCCAGGTCGTCGCGACGCCGCGCGACGGCGGAGCGCCGGAGTTCTTCGCCGTCGGCGGCGGGCCGCAGGAGGTCGCGGCCGGCCCCGGCACGCAGGTCGCCTACACGAACCAGGGCGCCACGCCGCACGAGATCGGCCGGATCGACGCGCCGACCGTCGCGAGACTGGTCGTCGACAGAACCGATCCGTTCGGGATCACGCGCGGGCTCGACGACGCGTACTGGATCGCCAACTTCACCGGGCACGACATCACCCGCCTGGCGACCGACGGCTCGATCACCCGGCTCGGCGGCTTCACGCCGCTCTCCGGGCCGCGTTGGATCACGAGCGGCGCCGGCGGCACCCTGTGGGTCTCGCTCGAGCTGACGAGAAGAGTCGCGCTCGTCACCGGGATCGAGGCGCCGAGAGTCGATCCGCCCAGAGTCGACCCGCCCAGAAGCGATCCGCCGAGAACGGACCCGCCGCGGGATCTGACCAAGCCGGTGGTCGGCGGGCTCGCGATCAGCGGCAGAGCGCGCGCAGGCGCCAGATCGCTCGGGATCCGCTTCACGCTCTCCGAGCGCGCGACCGTGACGGTGCGGCTGCTGACCGCGGCGTCCGGCAAGCGCCGCGGCAGCGCGTGCGTCAAGCCGACGCGCAGACTGCGCAGAGCGCACGCCTGCACGCGCTGGGTGCAGCTCGCGAGCGTGAGCGGGAGCCGTCCGGCCGGCCCGCTGACCGCGACGCTGCGGCGCGGCGGCGGCCGCACGCTGCCGGCCGGCCGCTACAGAGTCGTCGTCGGCGCCCGCGACGGCGCCGGCAACGTCGCCGTCGCGAGAACGGTGTCGGTCCGCCTCACAAAGCGCTGATCCCCTCCAGCAGGTCGGCGGCGCGCATCGCGCCGCCCTCCTCCTGGATCTCGCGCCGGAGCGCGCCGAGCCGCTGTGCGACCGCCTCGTCGGTCGTCAGCTCCAGCAGCGCGGCGCGCAGCTCGGCGGGGCTCGCGTCGGTCGCCAACCGCCGCCCGACGCCCAGCTCGACGAGCCGGTCGGCGTTGCCGAACTGGTCGACCGCCTGCGGCACCGCGATCATCGGCACGCCGGCCGCCAACCCCTCCTTCGCGCTGCCCATCCCGGCATGGGTGACGAAGGCGGTCGCCCGCTCCAGCACCGCAAGCTGCGGCACGAAGCGGTGCAGCTCGATGTTGTCCGGGACGGGGCCGAGCGCCATCGTCTCGACGTGCTCGCCGATCGACATCACGACATGCCAGTCGAGCCCGCCGAACGCCTCCAGGCAGGCCCCGAAGAAGGCGGGCTGGTCGGTGAAGGCCGAGCCGAGCGAGACGAGCAGCAGCGGTCTGTCGTCGGCGGGCGGGACCCACTCGCCCTGCTGCTGACGGGGGCCGAGCGCCGGTCCGACGAAGGTGATCCGCTCCTCGTCGACGCGCTCGGCGTTGGGCTGCAGCGCGCGCGGGATCAACGCGAGACAGCGGTGCGGGCGGCCGAGGAAGTCGTCGACCGCGTCCGGGACGCCGTGCTGCTCCAGCCAGGCGGCGAAGCGCGCGTGGTACGCGCGGTAGGCGTCGGAGGCGAAGACCTCCCCCATCGCCGCGGCGACCTCCTGCTCGTAGCCTTCCCAGGCGACGTAGGTCGGCGACAGCTGCACCGCCGGCACGCCCCAGCGGTGGGCGAGCACGTGGCCGGGGTAGCCGCCGATGTCGTAGAGGACGACGTCGGGGCGGTCCTCGGCGTAGGCGTCGGCGAGCTGCGGCAGCACCGCGATCGCCTCGTCGAGGAACCACGTGTACGCCTGCACGGCGTCGCCGTCCCACTGCGCCGCGCGCCCCTCGGCCGTCGTCGGCCAGGTCGTCGCGTAGAAAACGGGGGTCGCGCCGGCGGCCCGCACGGCCGGCGCGAACTGCTCGGTGACGGCGAATGTGACGCGGTGGCCGCGCGCCGCCAGCTCGGCGACGACGCCGAGCGCGGGATTGACGTGGCCGTGCGCGGGCACGGCGAAGATCGCGAAGTGACGAGGCTGTTCGGTGCGGGGCATGCTGCCCTCCGTTTCGATTCAGGGGTGAATTCGAGAACGCAGGAGCGCGTCACTCCGGTGCCCGGGTGACGAATCGGCTCGCTGCGCGGAGGGCGCTCAGAGATACAGCTGCAGGAACTGTGAACCGAAGTCCATTCGCCCAAGGCTAGCGGGGGCCCCGGCCGCTGTCCGGTGATCCGAGCGGCGAGCGCGTACCGTATCGATCGACGTGAGCGTGATCGGGGAAACGAGCGCGGCGCTGCCGGTCGCCTGGGACCGGCTCGGCGACGGCGAGCCGCTGGTGCTGCTGCACGGCCTCGGCGGCGAGCGCCACGTGTGGGAGCCGGTGCTGGCGCCGCTGGCCGCCCAGCGGACGTTGATCGTGCCCGACCTGCCGGGCTTCGGCGCCTCCCCCGCGCTGCCCGCCGGCACGACCGCGACGCCGGCCGCGCTGGCCGCCGCGATCGCCGGGCTGCTCGACGCGCTCGGCCTCGACGCGCCCGACGTCGTCGGCAACTCGCTCGGCGGCTGGGTCGCGCTGGAGCTGGCGCTCGCCGGCCGCGCCCGCTCGGTCACGGCGCTCTGCCCGGCCGGCTTCTGGTCCCGCCCGCTCGGGCCGCGCAGAGACGGCGCGCGCAGGTTCGCCCGCGCCGTGCGCCCGCTGCTCCCCCTGTTGACGCAGGTCGGGCCGCTGCGGCGCGCCGCGCTCGCCGGCACCGTCGCGCGCCCGGAGCAGGTGCCGCCGCGCGCCGCGGCGCGCCTGATCGGCTCCTACGCCGCCGCGCCCGGCTTCCTCGCCGCCGACGCGGCGATGCGCGCCGGCCGCTTCGCACGGATCGCCGACGTGCAGGTGCCGGTGACGCTCGCGTGGGGCGAGCGCGACCGGCTCGTGCGACCACCGCGCGAGCTGCCGCCCGGCGTCGCCTCGCTGCTGCTGCCCGGCTGCGGCCACCTGCCGATGTGGGACGACCCCGGGCTCGTCACGCAGGTGGTGCTGCGGGGCGCCGCTCAGGCGGCGTAGCGCTGCTGGGCGCGGGCGCGCGCCTTCGCCGCCTCGACCTCGCGGTCCTTCGGCGGCGCGTTCGTCTCCAGCTCGCCGAGCAGTCTCAGCGACACCGCCGTGACGGCCTCGATCGCGCGCTTGAAGGCCTCCTCGTTGGCCTGCGACGGTCTCGTGAAGCCGCTGATCTTGCGCACGTACTGGAGCGCGGCGGCGTGGACCTCGTCCTCGGTCGCCGGCGGCTCGAAGTTGTAGAGCGTTCTGATGTTTCGGCACATGCCCCCATCGTAGGAGCGTCTCGCGGCAGCGCCAAGTACCTTGGTCGGCCGATGACCGACGCGCCCGCCCCGACCGCCCCGTCCGACGAGCGCGACCTGCGCGCGGAGCGCTGGGAGCGCCGCCTCACGCCGCTGGTGATCGGCGCGGCGATCGCGGTGATGCCGCTGCTGGCGCTGTCACTGGCGAGACCGCACGGCGCGCTGCACGAGGTCGAGACGATCGGCCACTGGATCGTCTGGCTGCTGTTCTTCGCCGAGGCCGCGATCATGCTGACGGTCAGCCGCGACAAGCTCGGCTGGGCCTCCAGACACCGCTTCGAGCTGGTCGTCGTCGCGCTCAGCTCGCCGCTGCTGCCTCTGGCGCTCGCGGCCGCGCCCGCGCTGCGCCTGCTGATCGTCGCGAAGGCGTTCAAGGCGCTGAAGCTGGCGAAGGTGATCAAGCTCGGGAAGCTCGGCAAGAGCATCCGGCTGCTGCGCAGAAGACTGCGGCTCGGCCCGCGCGCGGAGATCGTCCTGTCGGGCATCGGGCTGGCGCTGGCGATCGGCCTCGTCGCCTACATCCTCACCGACGAGGCGCCGCTGGAGGATGCCGGCAACACGCTCGCGCTGCTCGGTCTCGGGCTGCTGATCACGACCTGCGTCGCGCACCTGCACCGGCGCGCGACACGCCGTCAGGCAGC
>DATIOB010000213.1:0-1976 GCA_035473605.1 Conexibacter sp. | reverse complement strand
TGCCGCGCTTCCCGACGAACAAGGTCGCGTAACCGGCGTCACGGAAGACCGAACCGAGCGCCGCCGCCGCGCACGCCGCCACCGTCCGCCGCGCGGTCGCCGGCGGCGTCGTCGTCGCCGTCGTCGCGCTCGTCACCGTCGGCCTGCTGATCCCCGGCACCGCCGTGACCGACCTGCCGATCGTCGCCTGCGTCGCAGCGCTCAGCTGGCTCGCCGGCTGGTACGTGCGCGGCAGCTCGCTGCAGGCGCTCGGCCTGCGGCTCGACGAGCGGCGGCTGGCGGAGGCGGCGCCCGAACGGCTGCGCGCGTCGCTGGAGGCCGAGCGGACGCGCGTCGCGCGCGACCTCCACGACGTCGTCGCGCACGGCGTCTCGCTGATCGGCCTGCTCGCGGCCGGCGCCCGCGCGACGCTGCCGCGCGACCCCGCCCGCGCCCGCCGCGCGCTCGACGACCTCGACGACGCGGTCGCCGGGACCCGCGTCGAGCTGGGCCGGCTGCTGGAGGCGCTGCGCGCCGGCGACGAGCCGGCCGTCGGCGCCGCCTCGCTCGACGACCTCGACGCGCTCGCCAGCGACGCCCGCCGCGCCGGCCAGCCGATCGCGCTCGCGCTCGACCGGACGGCGCTGTCGGCCGCGCCGGCCGGCGTGCTCGCCTCCGCCTGCCGGATCGTGCAGGAGGCGCTCACGAACGCGCGCAAGCACGCCGACGGCGCGCCGGTCGAGGTGCGCCTCAGCGTCGAGCGCGGCGACCTGCTCGTCGACGTCCGCAACGCCGCGCCGGCGACGCCGTGCGCCAGCGGTGCAGGCGCCCGCCAGGGGATCGCCGGGATGCGCGAGCGCGCGCGGCTGCTCGACGGCGAGCTGGAGGCGGCGCCGACCGGCGACGGCGGCTTCCGCGTCCACGCCCGCCTCCCCTGCGACGGCGCCCCCGCACTCGCGGCCGCCTGAGCACCGCGCGGCATCGCGGCGCGCGGCATGGCAGGCTGCCCGGTCCGATGCTGCTGATGCTCCCGCCTTCCGAGGGCAAGGCGACGCCCTCCCCGCGCCGCGCGCCGCTCGACCTCGCCGCCCTCTCCTTCGCCGCGCCGCTGACGCCGCTGCGCGAGCGCCTGATCGCCGCCGTCGACCCCGCGCTCGCGCAGGCGCCGGCGGCGCCGGCCGCCGAGGTCTACACCGGCGTCCTCTACGCCAGACTCGACCACGCCTCGCTGCCCGCCGGCGCCAAGCGCCGTGCGAACAGAAGCGTGCTGATCGCCAGCGGCCTGTGGGGAGTGGTCGCTCCCGGCGATCGGATCCCCCGCTACAAGCTGCCGATCGACACGGCGGTCGACGGCTTCGGGACGCTCGCGGCGGCGTGGCGGCCGCTGATCGCCGAGGCGCTCGCCGCCCACGACCACGAGCGCGAGCTGGTCGTCGACTGCCGCTCAGGCGGCTACAGCGCCGTCTGGCGGCCGCGCGCCGCCGCGCGCGTCGAGGTGCGCGCCTTCAAGCTGAAGCCCGACGGCAGCCGGCAGGTGATCTCGCACATGGCCAAGGCCACGCGCGGACAGGTCGCGCGCGAGCTGCTGCTGGCGCCGCGCGCGCCGCGCCGGCCTTCCGACGTGCTCGCGCTCGTGCAGGCGGCCGGGCTCGACGCGGAGCTGGGCGCGCCCGCGGAGGGGCGCAGCGGCGCCGCCTGGACGCTCGACGTGCTGGAGCGATGAGCGGCGGCGGGCGAGCCGCCGGCGCTCAGCCCTGCGGCGTGACGTTGTGCTCGCGCAGGTAGTCGAGGTAGAACGGGCGCAGCAGCTCGCCGACCTCGCCCTTGCCCGACTCCGTCACGTCGTCGATGTGCGCGACGAGCGACTGCAGGTCGGCCTCGGCCTCCTCGTCCTCGCCGGCGGCCGCCTCGGCGGCCGGCAGCACCTTCATCAGCCGCCAGAAGAAGCCGACGTCGAGGTGATGGCGGGCACGTCTGACGGCGAGGTCGTGGAGCTG
>DATIOB010000212.1:0-2094 GCA_035473605.1 Conexibacter sp. | reverse complement strand
GTCCCGTCGACGTCGAGTCGCAGCGTCCGCCCCGACGCCGTCGTGAAGACGAGCACGGCGCGCGGGCAGTCGAGCCCGGCGTCGAGCTCGAGCGCGTGGAGGCCCGCGACGATCGGATCGTCGATGCCGTCGGTGCCGAGCACGGCGCCGTCGCAGTGGGTGACCGCGTTGTCGCGGTCGAGGTTGAAGAGGATCGCGATCGAGCAGTCGGCGAACTGCGCCTGGATCCAGAGGTGGATGCCGCCGCCCTCGGACACGAGCCGCACGCCGCGCGAGTGGTCGCGCTGGCCGCGCCAGCCGCCGACGTCGATCCGCTCGCCGTCGAGCAGGAGCGTCCCCTCGTAGGTGCCGGACTGGAAGAAGTGGCCGAAGTCGCTGACGCCGCCGCGCCCGTCCTCGAGCACGATCCGCTCGGTCTCCCACGGATTCGTGCGGGCACGCCAGACGACGTCCAGCTCGAAGCCCGCGGGATTCTCGGCGACGACCAGCCGCCAGACGCGCAGCGGCTCGACGATCTCCCAGGAGAGCGGTCCGACGGCCGTCGCGGGCAGCTCGTCGCTCTCGTCGGAGAAGCGGACGTTGCGCTGGACGCCGCCGTCGACGCGGATCAGGTACCCGTCGACGACCTGCCTGTTGGGGTAGGAGCCGGCGCCGAGCATGATCAGCGGCGTCGGCGCCGCCGGGGCGTGGAGGTTGAAGTAGAAGCGGTCGAAGAAGCGCTCGCTGCTGCCGGCGGGCGGCTCGCCGACGAGCAGGTCATCCGCTGCGGTGAGGGAGGTCATCTCACGCTCCGCTGACGTGACGGACGCCGTCGGGCCAGAACGGGGCGCGCACCTCGCGCCGCAGCACCTTGCCGACGCCGGACTTCGGCAGCTCGGCGACGAAGTCGACCGAGGTCACCTTCTTGACCGATCCGACGCCCTCTCGCGTCAGCTCGACCACCTCGTCGGCGGTCAGCGAGCGGCCCGCTTCCAACACGACGACCGCTTTCGGCGTCTCGCCCCAGCGCTCGTGCGGAACCCCGACCACGCACACCTCCCTGACCGCGTCGTGCGTCGCGATCGCGCGCTCCAGCTCTGCGGGCCAGATGTTGTAGCCACCGGAGATGATCATGTCCTCCTTGCGGTCGGTGAGGTAGACGAACCCGTCCTCGTCGACGAAGCCCATGTCGCGCGTGAGCACGCTGCCGTCGGGCAGCAGCCGCTCGGCGGTCGTGTCGGGGTCCTTCCAGATCTCGGTCATGCGACCGGGCGAGCTGATCGCGATCTCGCCGACCTCGCCGGTCGGCAGCTCGTTGCCGTCGTCGTCGACGACCGTGATCACGGTGTTCGGCGTCGGGCGCCCGATCGAGCGCAGCCAGCTCCGCTCCCGCTCGTCGCCGGTCGGCAGGTGCTGGTGGGCGAGCAGCATCGTCGCCGGGATCGCCTCGCTCTGCGCGTACATCTGCACGAGGATCGGTCCGAATCGATCGAGCGCGCGGATCGCCGTCCGCTCGGAGATCGGCGAGGCCGCGTAGTGCAGGCAGCGGAGGCTGGAGAGGTCGCGGCCGTCGATCTCGGGATGCTCGAGCAGCGCCTGGATCATCGTCGGCACGATGACGGCGATGGTGATCCGCTCGCGCTCGATCAGCTCGAGCGCCCGGCCGGCGTCGAACGCCTCCATCACGACGACGCGACCGCCGGCCTGAAGGATCGGCCAGACGCAGATGATCGCCAGGTGGGTCAGCGGTCCGGCGGCGAGGTAGCGGTCGCGGTCGTCGAGCTGAGGGATCGCCAGCCGCCACTCGTTCTCGACGCCCATCCACGCGGCGTTGGTGTGGTAGATCCCCTTCGGGCGGCCGGTCGTGCCGGCCGAGAAGCGGACGACGTGCCCCTCGTCCGGGTGCAGCGCGACGTTCGGGTCGGCCGGCGAAGCGGCTGCCAGGAGCGCCTCGTAGTCGGTTCGGCCGCGCGCGTCGCCGCCGAAGACGATCACGTGCTCGAGCGTGGTGAGCCCGTCGAGGTGCGGCTCGACCGCTTCGAGATGGTCGGCGTGGACGATCAGGGCGCGCGCGTCGACGAGGTCCATCATGTAGGCGTTCAGCTCGCCCGTCTG